>JBFHFG010000018.1:0-14033 GCA_041583815.1 Halovulum sp. | reverse complement strand
GATCTTGTTCGCGGCAGCCTGACGAAATCGGTGCTGGCGTCCTACTGGCTGATGCTGCGGACGCTGTGGATCTATTTCTCCGCCGGGGCGTTCGGTGCCATCGCGCGGACCCGCCCGGTGATGCTGTTCACCACGCTCTACCCGTTCGTGTTGTACATCCTTGCTCCGCTTGCGGGGCTTGCCGTGGGCCTGATTCTGTCGGCGCTTCTGGGCTTGGCCGTGCCGGTCCCGTGGGCGGTGACGCTGGTGCTGGCGCTTGGCGGCGTGTGGGGCGGCATGTGGCTGTTCCGGCGCTATGACCAGAAGTATTTCATCACCTACCTGGTACTGGCCTATGCGTTCATCGGCTACAACCGGGGCGGCTATCCGCCGGGGCTGGACCAGCGCGCACGCGATTTCGCCGAGAAGGTCGCCGCCGCGCTGGAAAGCGACGCGGACGAGGTGCTGATCGTTGGCCATTCCGCCGGGGCCGGCATCGGGATCGAGGTTTGCGCCCAGTTGCTGCGCGCGGGCAGGGTGCCCGAGGGCAAACTGGCATTGTTGGGCATTGGCTCGGTGACGCAGATGATAAGCTTTCTGCCGCGTGCCAAATGGATGCGCGCCAGTCTCAACCTGCTGGCGCAGACCGATCACCTGGCTTGGGTCGAGGTGTCGGCGCCCTCGGACGGCATGTGCTTCGCGCTGGCTGATCCGGCTGCCACCACCGGTGTCGATCCCGCGCCGGAAAAGAAACGCTGGCCAGTGGTATTTTCGGCCGCCTATCACCTGTCGCTGTCGGACGAGCTGCGCGCCTCGCCCGAGTTCACGATCTTCCGCATGCACTTCCAGTATCTCTATGCGTTCGATCAACCACGGGATTACGACTATTTCCAGATCACCGCGGGGCCGCAGACGCTGATGGCGCGCTATGGTGATCGCATGTCCAGCAAGGGGCGGATCACCCGACCCGCCAGCCGCTACCGGGATTTCTGATGAGCGATGACTTCATTCCGCCGATGCCGCGCACGCGGCCCGACGATGCCTCGATCCTGACGCGGCTGAAACTGGCGCGGCGCGACGTGTTTTCATCGCAGCCGCGTCGGCTGTACAGCGCGTGGATGGCGCAGCAGCGGGCGGTGTTCTTCGACAGTTTCACCATCAACCAGCCCGATATCGTCAAGCTGATCCTCGAAGGCCGCCCCGACGATTTCCCGAAATCCCCGATCATCGGCGACACGCTGAAACTGCTGCTGGGCGAGTCGGTCTTCGTCACCAACGGCGAGCAGTGGAAGCGCCAGCGCCGCATCATCGACCCCGCGTTCGAAGGCGGCCGCCTGCGCGAGATCTTCCCGGCCATGGTCGAGGCCGGAAATGCTTGCGTCGCCCGCATCGGCGAGCATGACACGACGAACCCCGTCGAGATCGAGTTCGAGACCGCCCACGCCGCCGCCGACGTCATCTTCCGCACGCTGTTCTCGATCCCGATCACCGACGACAAGGCGCGGCAGGTGTTCTACGGCTTCCGCGACTACCAGCGAGCGCAGCCGCTGATGACCTTTCCGGCGCTGCTGAAGATGCCGCGCTGGGTGCCGCGTTTCCGGTCGTCGAAATCGGCCGAGGCAGCGGCGAAGATCCGTGGCGTCCTGACCGACATCATCGAGGTGCGGCAGAAGGAAATCGCCGCAGGCACCGCGCCGCATGACTTGGCGACCAAGATCATGACCACCGCCGATCCGCAAACCGGCGAGATCTTCGATACGCAGGAGATGACCGACCAGGTCGCGTTCTTCTTTCTTGCGGGGCACGAGACGTCGGCCAGTGCACTGGCCTGGACGCTGTATTTGCTGGCCTGCCAGCCCGAGGTGCAGGAACGCGCCGCCGCCGCGGCCGCCGCGGCCTGGGACGAGACGCCAGAATTCGGCGACATGCGGAAGCTGGGCTTCATCCGCGATGTGTTCCGCGAGGCGCTGCGCCTGTATCCTCCGGTGCCGATGATGGTCCGCGAAGCGCAGAAAGAGGAAACCTTCCGCAAGCGCCGGGTTCCCAAGGGATCGATGTGCATCCTGTCGCCCTGGCACCTGCAACGGCACGAACGGATCTGGAACCGGCCACATGTCTTCGACCCCGACCGTTGGAAGACCCCCGAGACGCGGGCGACGGCGCGCGAGGCCTACATGCCGTTCTCGACCGGGCCAAGGGTCTGCACCGGCGCCGGTTTCGCGATGATCGAGGGTGTGATCCTGCTGGCGCTGCTACTGCGCGCCTACCGGTTCGAAGCGGTCGCCGGAAAAGAGCCGGTGCCCGTGCAGCACCTGACGGTCCGTTCGGAATCCGGCATCTGGCTGCGGCTGGTGCGGCGCTAGAGCCGGTCCGTCGCGAACGTGTCGCAGGACTGCGGATCGCCGCTTTCGTAGCCGCGATTGAACCAGCGCTGGCGCTGCGCGCTGGTGCCGTGGGTGAAGCTGTCCGGCACGACCTGGCCCTGGCTTGCACGTTGCAACGCGTCGTCGCCGATGGCGGCGGCGGCGTTCATCGCCTCGTCGATGTCGCCGGGCTCAAGGCTGCCGAAACGCTGTTCGGCATGGCGGGCCCACAGGCCGGAATAGCAGTCGGCCTGCAACTCGATCCGGACAGACAGCTCGTTCGCCTGGGATTGGGGCAGGCGGGCGCGCTGTTCGTTCACCTGTCCCAGAACGCCGGTTTCATTCTGCACGTGATGGGCGACCTCGTGCGCGATGACATAGGCAAAGGCGAAATCGCCACCTGCGCCAAGGCGCTGGTCGAGGGTCGCGAAGAAGGACGTGTCCAGGAAGATGCGCTGGTCGCCGGGGCAGTAGAATGGCCCGACCGCCGCGTTCGCCGTGCCGCAGGCCGAGGTCGTCGCCCCGGAGTAAAGCACCAGCTCAGGCTGGTCGTAATCCAGCCCCGAGTTGGCAAAGATGCTGCCCCAGACCTCTTCGGTGTCGGCCAGCACGACGCTGACGAATTCCTCGGTCCGATCGTCGATGGTGTTCGGGCCCGCCGGGGCAGAGGCCGGGGTGGAGACCGAACCGCCCTGCAGAAGCGGTGTCAGGTCGACCCCGTAGAACGCACCGATCACCACCACGATCAGCGCGCCGACGCCGCCGAGCCCGGCGACCTTGCCGCTGCCGCCGCGCATGCCGCGCCGGTCCTGGATGTTGCGACTTCCGCGCCGACCCTGCCATTTCATGTCGTCACCTCGTCCTCCGGGGGCGTGTCCCGCGCCGTTTCCAGCTGGGCCAGCACGTAAAGCCGGATCGCACCGGCAAGGCCGCATCCGACGCCGCGGGCGGCGTCGATCTCGGCCGCCAATGCGTTCACCGGCTTTCCCTCGGCGCGGGCGATGGCGCGGAATGCGCGCCAGAACGGCTCTTCCAGCGAGACGGACGTCCGGTGCCCGCGCAGGGTCAGCGACCTCTTGCGGGGCGGCGCATAGTCAACGCCCGTCATCGGGCGACGGTTCCTCGATCCTGTGGCCGTCGAGTTGCCGGTCCTGCTGCGCACGGCGCGCCCGGTCCAGCCGGGCCGGGGCGGTGGAGGCTGCCGCCGCGGCGCTTGTGTCGGCGTCGGTCCGGGCCCGCTTGGCGGCCCGCTCGCGGGCCTTGCGGGCACGGCGGAGGTTGATGGTCTGGCCGGTCATGTCTGCATCTGTCCGCGTTTCGGGATGGCGGATCGGCCCGCCGTCAGGCGCACAGTATAGGGCGACCCCCGATCCCGGTCGAGCGGCGGGATCGCGGCCCGCCTGTCTGGATTTCACCGTGAACTCGCGGGATTTCACAGTGAAAACCCCCTTAAATCATTGAAATAAAAGGGTAATCGTTTCTTAAAGCTTCGTAAGCAGCGCGTGGGCGGCGTTTCGGTGTGCCGCCGGGGTGCCCGGTCAGGCCCCCCAAACCTCGCGCGTTGCGTCGTCCCAGCCCAGGGTCAGCCGCGATCCGTCCGAGATCACCGGGCGTTTCATCACGGTCGGCTGCGCCTCGAGCAGGGCGTCGGCCTCGGAATGTTTCAGGAAATCGGACAGGTTGCGCCAGGTCTGAGAACTGCGGTTGATCAGCCGGTCGCCGAACTCGTTCAGCAGGGGCTGCCATTCGGCCGTGTCCAGCGGCTGCGCACGGACATCGCGGAAGGTCACGCCGTGGCCCGCGGCCTCGAGCGCCTTGCGCGCCTTGCGGCAGGTGTCGCAGGTCGGAATGCCGTATAGCGTGAGAGCGGTCATCGAAAGCTCCTGTCAGTAAAGTGCCGAACGGGTATCGCATGCGCCAACGCCGGGTGCCAGCGGGAACACAGGCGGCCCGCCCTCCGGTCGGATAGGCCCTGATCCGTCTTTGCCACGACTGTCGCCGAACGTGCGCTGGCGGCGGAACCTGTGGCGTGTCATGCGCGTTCCGTTGCCCCGAAGCAAACGCCCTGAAAAGTAACCGGACACGCGAGGATCCATGCGCCGCCTGATTGCCACCCTTCCGACATCGCCCGTCGAGGCGATTGCCCTGATCCTGCTGGCCGCCGTGCTGGCGGGCGGGGTGCTGTCCGGCACGCAGGCGCGGGAACTTCCGCCCATAGGCCGGATCGGCGCGCCCTGATCGCCACCGCTGACCGTCCGGAGTCGACACGCCGGAGATTGCCGATGACACAGCTGACCCTGCGCAGAAACGCGCCCTTCGACCTTGGCCCGCTGGCAAGGATGCTGGACGCCCCCGAGGACCTTGCGCTGGTCAACCCGAACGCCAAGCACCCGTTCGATCCACTGGAATGGCGGGAAAAGTGGCTGCACGAGATGGACGACGCCTCGTTCTACCTGCTGGACGGTCGGGGGCGAGAAGTGGGGTTCTTCGCCCTGCGTGTCGGCGTCGGCCCCGAGGTGCGGCACCTGACCTATGTCTTCGTCGCGCCCGAGATGCGGGGCGGTGCCGGGGCCCGGCTGGCGGAACTGGTCGAGGCGGCGGCGCGCGAACTGGGCGCGCTGTCGATTACCCTGAAGGTCGAGCTTGCCAATGGCCCGGCGCTGAACCTGTACCGCGCCGCCGGGTACGAGGAACTGGCGCGGCGCGGGGGCATGGCCACGATGCGCCGCAACCTTGGTACTTCGGAACCTGCGGCAGAAATTGACGGCAAGTCTTTGTGAGTGCGGGGAAATCCGATGCTCCTGACGGCTGTCAAAATGATGTGACTCGTCCCGCCGGTGTTTTCGGCCATGGTGTGGCCCAGAAAATCGAAGCCAGCTCCGGTCCGGTCACACACCGGATCGCGCGTGATCGCCGGACCCGACGACGCCGGCCCAACCCGACGAGGCTGCCCGTGATGCAGACAGCGCCCGCTTCCCGCCCGAACCCCTCTGACGTCCAGTCCCTCTATTCGCGCACCCGTGCGCGCAGCCGCGACCTGGCCGCGCCGCTGACGCCCGAGGACATGATGCTCCAGTCGATGGAGGACGCCAGCCCCGCCAAGTGGCACCTGGCGCACACGAGCTGGTTCTTCGAGGAATTCATCCTGAAGCCGCACCTGCCCGAATACCGGTCGCCTGACGATCGGTTCGCGGTGCTGTTCAACAGCTATTACGTGCAGGCCGGGCCGCGCCATGCGCGGGACAAGCGGGGGCTGATCTCCCGTCCCGGCATCGAGGACGTGCGGGCCTATCGCGCGCAGGTCGACGAGGGGATCGCGGGGGTGCTGGACTCGGGGCGCGACGATCTGGACGAGATCGCGGCGCTGGTCGAGTTGGGTTGCCACCACGAGATGCAGCACCAGGAGCTGCTGGTGACCGACCTGCTGCACGGTCTGTCGCACAATCCGCTGCTGCCTGCCTATCGCGACCCGGCGCCAAGGCCCGTCTCGCACGAGGTGCCGTTGAGTTTTACCCGCTACGACGGCGGGCTGGTCGATATCGGGCATGACGGGCAGGGCTTTGCCTATGATTGCGAGGGGCCGCGCCACAAGACCTGGCTGGAGCCGTTCGCGCTGGCCGACCGGCCGGTGACGAACCGCGACTGGATCGCGTTCATGGAGGCGGGCGGCTATGCCGACCCGACGCTCTGGCTGATGGACGGGTTCGCCTGCGCACAGACCGAACGGTGGGACCGGCCGCTGTATTGGTGGCAGCAGGATGATGCTTGGTGGACCTTCACCCTGCGCGGGCCGCAGCCGGTGAACCTGGACGCGCCCGTTGTCCACGTCAGTTACTACGAGGCCGATGCCTTTGCCCGCTGGGCAGGCGCGCGTCTACCGACCGAGGCAGAGTGGGAACATGCCTGCGCCGATGTCCCCATCGAGGGCAATTTCCTGGATGCGCGGGAATTCCGACCGCTGCCGGGCGGCGGCCTGTGGGGCGATGTCTGGGAATGGACCTCGAGCCCGTTCACGCCGTATCCCGGCTTCCGCCCGCCCGAGGGCGCGATCGGCGAGTACAACGGCAAGTTCATGGTGAACCAGTACGTGCTGCGCGGCGGGTCCTGCGCGACCCCGGTGGAGCAGATGCGCCCAAGCTATCGCACCTTCTTTCACCCGCACCAGCGCTGGCAGATGCTGGGCCTGCGGCTGGCAAAGGACGTGTGATCATGGATGCCCCGTTGATCCGCGATCCCGAACTGCACCGCGCCGCGCTGGCGGGGCTGACCGCGCACCCTAAGCGGCTGCAGGCGAAATGGTTCTATGACGCGCGCGGCAGCGCCCTGTTCGAGCAGATCACCGAACTGCCCGAGTATTATCCCACCCGGACCGAGGTGGGCATCCTGCGCGCCGAAGCGGACTGGATCGCGGACCTTGTGCCGAAGGGCGCGGCGTTGGTCGAACTGGGCGCGGGCGCAAGCATCAAGACGCGGATTCTGCTGGATCGGTTGAAGGAACGGCTGGCGGCCTATGTGCCGCTGGATATTTCGGGCGCCTTTCTGGAGGAGGTGGCCAAGGGGCTGCGGGCCGACTATCCGGACCTGCCGATCCGCCCGGTCGTCGCGGATTTCATGGAGTCGCTGCCGGTGCCCGACGGACTGCACGATGCACCGAAGGTGGTGTTCTTTCCCGGCTCGACCATCGGCAACCTGGACCAGGTGCAGGCGCAGGGCTTGCTGCGGCGGGTACGCGCGCTGCCGCATGTGGCGCGGATGATCCTGGGCGCGGACCTGGTCAAGGAGGCCGAGGTGCTGGTGCGCGCCTATGACGATGCTGCAGGTGTCACGGCGGCGTTCAACCGCAACATCCTGGCGCGCCTGAACCGCGAGGCCGGCGGCCAGTTCGACCCGGACAGCTTTACCCACGAGGCACGATGGAACGCGGCGGCGGCACGGATCGAGATGCACCTCGTCTCGGACCGCGCCCAGCAGGTGCGGCTGGGTCGCGACGTGGTCAGCTTCGCGGCGGGCGAAAGCATCCATACCGAAAGCTGCCAGAAGTATACGCGCGCCGGTCTGGATGCGCTGATCCGGCCCGCTGGCTGGGTCCTTGGCGCGCTGCTGACCGATTCCGATGACATGTTCGCGGTCGCGGTGCTGGAACCCGGCGACTGAGGGCAGGAGCCTAGATCATCGCCAGGGTCGACAGTACACCTGCGCCGAGGATCAGGAACAGCGCCGTGGCGGCGAGCGTCAGCAGCCCGTCGCGGGCCAGCATCGACACCGACAGAAGCGCCACGACCGCGCCCAGCAGGGACGAGGTCAGCGGCACGAACTCCAGCAGCGGCATGGTCAGCCCGGCCAGCGCGCAGAACGCCTGGCTGATCTTCGAGAAGGGTGGCCGCACAAGGATCTGCATGCGGGGTGCGCTGTGGCGATCGATCCATTGCGCGGCGGTCTGGAGTTTCTCGAATGCGCTGCGCAGGCGGCCGGGGCGAACGGTGCGCCGGCCCAGCCAGCGCGGCACGTGGACATGGCTGCGCCCGGCCAGCATCTGTGCTGCGACAAGGAAGATCATCAGCCCGCAAGCGCTGGAGAACAGGGGAATCCCGCTAAGCGGTGTCACGACTGCCAGCGCGGGAAGCATCAGCAGCGGCTGGAAAGACGCCCGCCCGAGCGAGCCGACAAGCCGGTCCACCGTAACCTCGTCTTCCTCCATCGCCGTACAGGCCCGGTCAAGGACAGCCTCGACCGGGGCCTCGGCGGCGCTGGGGATGTTCATGGGGTGGGCTTGGTCGGTCATCGGTGCGGTCCAGACAGGCTGAGGCACCGGACCGGCGGGCCGGGTGCGGGCGGAATCTCAGGAACGGGGCTTGCCGCGCCCGCGGTCATAGCCCTTGCGGGCGGCGATACCGGCGCCCAATCCCTCGAAGAACGCGTTCACCAGGTCGGGGGGCGGACCCTTGGGCCGACCGCCGGGCGGCGGCACTTCGGCCCCGGCAGGGTGGTGGCGTTCCGGAGATCGACTGGCGACCGCGATAAGGATCAGCCCAAGGCCCGCGTAGATCAGCCCGATGGTCAAAGCCGCGGTGAAATGGTCCGTTGCCGCCGCCATCAGGATCCATGCCGCCACTGTCAGGATGGCAATGCCGATCGCCAGGCACAGCCCACCGGCCAGCCCGAGTGCGCCGCGCCGTGCGGCGCGGCCGATGCGGTCGCGGATCATGCGCGCCCCCTCAGCGACGCCCCATGATCAGACCGACGAGGAACCCCAGCCCGGCGGCCATGCCAACGGCGGTGGCCGGGTTCTCGCGGACCCGGTTTTCGGCCTGAGCATAGGCGTCCGTCGCCTGACGCTGCGCCTCGGCCATTCCGGCCTCGCCCATGGCAGCCATGCGCTGCGCCTGCGCGCGAGCCGCGGCCGACAGATCCTCGGACTTCGCCTTGCCGTAATTGCCAAGTGTCGTGGTCAGCGCCGAGATATCCTCGCGCAGGGTCGTGATCTGCGCCTGCAGATCCTCGATCGTCGGCTCTGACTTGGTCTGCGTCGTCGTCGAACGGGCCATGGAAATCTCCTTCACGAAACCGGAATCTGGGCTAAACGCCCCAGTCGCGAAAAAGTTCCCGCCGCACGGTGGATAATCGTTTTCCAGTGAAAGGGAACTAAATTCCGGACGGATAGTTGGATGATCATGAAGCAGCGGCGCGAGCCGCAGTCAGACAAGGAGTGAAATCATGCTGGGTTGGGCCCTTACGTTTCTTGTGATCGCACTGATCGCCGGTGTCTTCGGTTTTGGCGGTATCGCCAGTGCCTCGGCCGGGATCGCGCAGATCCTGTTCTTTATCTTCCTGATCCTGTTCGTGGTGGCGTTGGTTGCGCGTGCCGTACGCGGTCGTCCGCCGGTCTGATCGACCCGAACCACCACCATCCAGGCAAAGGGGCGACCGGTTGGCCGCCCCTTTTCCATGCGGGCCGGACCGATGTCGCGCCTGCAGTCAACAACAAGTCCCCAGACGATTGAGGAGAGACCGATGGCCAACCCGATCGAAGTCACGCCCAGCACCTCGCCGGTCGAAACCGGGGTGCGCAATGTCGGCACGCTGGCCGATGCGCTGTCCAACGTGCTGGCCGACACCTACCGCCTGATGATCAAGACGCACTGCTATCACTGGAACGTCGAAGGCCCGCTGTTCCACGCCGTGCACACGATGACCGAGGAACAGTACACTGACTTGTTCCGCGCCACCGACGACCTGGCCGAACGGATCCGCGCCCTAGGCCGCCTGGCGCCGGGACGGGTAGCGGATGTCACCGACGGTTCGGTCGTCGGGGACACGGTCGATGGGGCCAGCGCCGTCGCCATGGTCGAGGACCTGTCCGCCGACAACGAACGCATGGCCCAGCGCTTTCACGCGGTGATCCGGCTGGCCGAGGGGCGCAATGACCCGGTGACCGCCGACATGGCGACCGCACGCTCTGCCGCGCATGAAAAGGCGGCGTGGATGCTGAGGGCGACGGCGAAATAGGTGGGCGGCGCGAAAGAGTGGCCCGGAAACGAAACGGGCCCCGCGATTGCGGGGCCCGGATCAGGCGCGTTGCCGAGTTGGCCGTGTCAGGCCTGAAGTGTCTCGGTGCTGGAGAAGAACATCGCCTGGCTGACCGCCGACTGGACCTGCGCCTCGGAGTAGGGCTTGGTGATGACAAAGGCCGGTTCCGGACGGTCGCCGGTCAGCAGCCGCTCGGGGTAGGCGGTGATGAAGATCACCGGGATGTCCGAGGCCGAGGCCAGGATCTCGTTCACGGCCTCGATGCCGGACGACCCGTCGGCAAGCTGGATGTCCGACAGGATCAGGTCGGGACGTTCGCGAAGGGCCTGTTCGACTGCGCCCTTGTGGGTGCGCGCCACGCCGGTGACGGTGTGGCCCATGTCGGTGACGATGGTCTGCAGGTCCAGCGCGATGATCGGCTCGTCCTCGATGACCAGGATGCGGCCGCGGATGCTTTCTTCCATCTCGCGGTGCGCGACCGAGATCAGGTGCTCGACCTCTGCGGTTTCGACCGACATGATCGACGCGATTTCGGGCCGCGTGAACTCTTCGATGGTGGAGAGAAGCAGGGCTTCGCGGGTGTCGGGGGTCAATTTGGACAGGCGGGCCTGGGCGCGCTCGGCGATCCCTGACTCGGCTTCCTCGATCGGGGCGCCCGCACTTTTCCAGATCATGTGAAACGCGCGGAAAAGCGCTACCTTGGTGGACAGGTCGCGCTGGATGATCGACGGATCCTCGAGGATCGCTTCCAGCGTCGCCGCGGCGTAGTTGTCACCGGTCGTCTGGCTGCCTGTCAGGGCACGGGCATAGCGCCTGAGATACGGCAGCAGCTGCCCCACGGTCTCGGAGAAAACGGCACCTTGTGCGTCGGTGGGCATGAAAATCGGTCCCTTCTGCATTTTTTCTGGGAACCAAACGCAGCCGACCCGCGTTCGGTTCCCGATGAGGGCAGTTTTTTATATTCGGGACAGGATGAAGGATGGATAGGGACAAGGACAAGCCGGCGCTGGAACGGCAGATCGAAGAGAATCTGCGCCGCGTCTACCAGCAAAACATGGAAGAGGACGTTCCCGATCGCTTCAAGCAGCTTCTGTCGAAGTTGAAATCTCAGGACGCTCGTTTTTCCGAGCAGGACAATGGTAAATGACCGCAGCCGATGCGCCGACAATCCAGGACCCGCGAGACGAGTTGGTGGAGCATCTGCCCGCCCTGCGCGCCTTCGCGCTGAGCCTGACGCGCAATCGCGCCAGCGCAGACGACCTTGTGCAGGACGCGATCGTGAAGGCCTGGCAGAACATGGACAAGTTCAAGCCGGGGACGAACCTGCGGGCGTGGCTGTTCACCATCCTGCGCAACCTGTTCTATTCCTCCCGCCGCAAATCCAAGCGCGAGGTGCAGGACAGCGACGGCGCGATGATGGCCACCCTGTCCGAGAAGCCCGAACATGACGGCCGGCTGGCGATGGCCGATTTCGAGACCGCCTTCGCCAAACTGAACGACGAACAGCGCGAGGCGCTGATCCTGGTCGGGGCCTCGGGCTTTTCCTACGAGGAAGCGGCCGACATGTGCGGCGTCGCGATGGGCACGATAAAAAGCCGTGTGAACCGTGGCCGGGCCCGTCTGGTCGAACTTCTGGATCTGAAGGAGGACGAGGCATTGGAGTTGACCGACAAGTCGACCATGGCGGTCGTCACTTCGCGCATATTGCCCAACAAGGACTTCGGTTGAAAACACGCTTGCGGGAATTCAGCCGGGGCCTAGCGTTCCGCATCGCAATCCTTTTGGCCCTGGCGCTTCTGCCCGTCGGGGCCATTTCCATCTATCAGACCCTGCAGCTCGTCGGCGAGGCCAATGAACAGGCCGAAGACGCGTTGCTGGCCGTGGCCTCGGACGCCGCGGCGCGCGAGGCGGGGCTGATACGGACGGCGATCGGGGCGGGGCAGGCAATCGGCGCCATAGCCCCCGACATGGGCGACGATCCCCAGGTCTGCGCGGCAGAGCTGGGGGAATACGTCCGTGCATCCGGGCATTACACCTTTGCCGCGTTCGTCACGGCGGACGGGCAGCTGTGCTCGTCGCGCGGCGACGTGCGCGACGCATCCGACGCGCGGATCTTTCAAAGCATGCTGGGTGCCAAGGCGCCGCATGTGGATCTGGTCACGTCGAAGATGCTGGACGACACGCCGTCGATCGTCGTGTCGGTTCCGATCAACAACGGCGGCGATACGTTCGCCGGGTTCGTCTCGATCGCGCTGCCGCAGACCCGTCTGTTCAGCCGGCTGGACGAGATCACCACCGACCGCCCGGTCGATGTCATCACGTTCAACGCCAAGGGGCAGATCCTGTCCGCCGAGGCGGGGTTGAAGAACGTGGACGCGCGGCTGCCGGAAGGCCGGCCGCTGGACACGTTCGTGGGCGAGATGGCTAACGCGTTCACCGACGTCACCCCTGCGGGCGAGCGAAGGGTGTTCGCGATGGTGCCACTTGTCACGGGGACGGTCTATGCGCTGGCCAGTTGGGACGACACCTCGCTGGCGTTCCAGCCGGGGCTGTGGAACCTGGTGATGCCGGTCCTGTTCCCGCTGCTGATGTGGCTGGCCAGCCTGGTGGTCGCCTTCCTGGCCGTGCAGCGGCTGGTGATCCGTCCGACGCGGAACCTGCGCGCGCGGATGTTGCTGTTCATGCGCTCGCGCCAGATCAGCCCGCCCAAGTACGACCGCCTCGTCTCGACCGAGTTGCGCGACATCGACGAGACGTGGAACCGCATGGCCGAAAGCGTGCTGCGCGATGAGGCCGAGATGGAGGACATGCTGCACGACAAGACCGTGCTGCTGAAAGAGGTCCATCACAGGGTGAAGAACAATCTTCAGCTTATCGTCTCGATCCTCAACATGAAGATCCGCCGCACCTCGGCGCCCGAGGCGAAATCGGTGCTTCAGGATGTGCAGCACCGGGTGATGAGCATGGCGACAGTGCACCAGCATCTTTACGAGACATCGGACGAGGGCAGGGTGCGGATGGATGAATTGATGGGGGCCATCGTCGACCATGTGACCGCCGCGTTGCTGCCGCCTGAATCCGGGATCGAGGTGCAACAGGATTATCAGCGCGTGGTGCTGTACCCCGACCAGGCGGTGCCTTTGACACTGGCCGCGACCGAAGCGCTGACCAACGCGCTGAAATACGTCGGCCGCCCGGCCTCCGGTACGCCCTGGATCACCATCCGCCTGATCAACGACGGCGACTCGAGCGCGGTGCTGGAAATCGGCAACTCGCTGGGCGTCTCACCGCCGGGCTTCTCCGATCCCGAGGGCAGCGGCATGGGCGAACAACTGATCCGTGCTTTCGCCGCTCAGCTCGATGGCGTGTTGTCTGCCGAGGAAGATGCGGAACGGCATATCGTCCGGTTGCGTTTCCCTATCGGAAGCTTCGTGCAAGAGGTAGCCTGAGGGGGGCAACGACATGCGCGACCTGCAGCATTCGGCCGACGGCGGGGCAAGGTCCCGTCGGCGGCTGAAGGTTCTGTTGACCGCAGCAGAGGCCTATCCGGAATTCGAGCGCGCCGTGCTTGGGGCACGGCGCGAAATCGTCATGGGGTTTCGCATCTTCGATCCGCACACGCGCCTGCGCTCGGCCGAGGGCAAGGCCGTTGGCGCGGACTGGGTCGACCTGCTGGCGCATGCGCTGTCTCGCGGCGTGCGGATCGAGCTGAATCTGGGCGATTTCGATCCACTGATGGCGACCGATTTGCACCAGGGCTGCTGGAGCACGATGCGGGCCTTTGCCGCCGTGCGCGAACTGGCCGGACCGGGGGCCGCGCCGCTGGTGATCCGGCCGTTGCTGCATCCTGCTGCCGTCGCGCCGCTGCCGCGCCTGATGTTCTGGCCGCTGACCGCGCTGATGCTGCGCCGCAAGTCGCGCGAGCTGCGCGATCTGCCGCCGCATCGCCGGGACCGTGTCCGCGCCGAGACACCGGGCCTGTGCGCGCTGGAACAGCGCGGGGGGCTGCGCCCGATCCCGCTGTTCCCGGTGTCACACCACCAGAAGATCGCGGTGATCGACGAACAGAGTGTCTATGTCGGCGGCCTGGACCTGGACGAACGCCGCTGGGACGACCACGATCACGATCAGCCCGCACAGGAAACATGGCACGACGTGCAGCTT
>JBFHFG010000017.1:0-14189 GCA_041583815.1 Halovulum sp. | reverse complement strand
GTCGGCTTCGGTTCATGCACCGGGCGCGTCCTGCCGAGCGCCAGGTATCCGACGCTCGGCAAAGGCAGCCGCCCATGGCACCGGTTGCCATCTGCCTGATCGAGCCGCTCAAGACCGCGCTACTGGATCTTGAGGGGGCGTTCCGCAATCGAGACGCGGTCGGCCCCGACGAAATACTGGATCACGTAATCTCCGGGCTCGTCCGGCAATGTGATCGTCAGGACCGGTCCGTCCGCCGTCGTACCATAGCTGCGCCACTGGCCCGAACCACCGGCGCCCACCTTGCCGATCCCGACATAGTCGTCGGCATAGTTGGGCCCGGTCCACGCTACCTCGATCTGTGATCCTGCCGCGGCAACAGCGGGGGCATCCAGCGTGGCGGGCGGTGTCGTGACCGATACCGGGATCTCCAGCGCGGGCGTGTTGCGCTGCTCCAGGAAGTACTTCACCAGATAATCGCCACCGGCGGTCGGGATCCGCAGCCGGGCCGGTGAGCCGTTTCCGGTTTCGACATAGGACCGCCATTGCCCGGATCCACTTGCGTCGGCCAAGCCGATGCCGATGAAATCGCCGGGATGGTTCGGCCCGGTCCAGGGGATGTCCACCACCGTCCCACCGATCATCACGGCGGGCACATCCAGGGTTACCGTCGCAGATGTAACGGTGATCGGCACTTCGAAAAGCGGCGTGTTGCGCTGTTCAAGGAAGTACTTGATCACGTAGTCGCCCGGCTCCGCCGGAACCTTCAGCCGGACCGGGTTCCCGGTGCTTGTCTCTGTGTGGTTCCGCCACTGGCCGGAACCACCCGCGCCGACCTTGCCGATCCCGATGAAATCCCCGGGTGTATCGGGGCCAGTCCAGGCCACTTCGATCATGGTACTGACCTCGGCACTGGCAGGTGCGCTCAACGACACCTCTGGTTCGCGCAGCGTGATGGGGATTTCAAAGAGCGGCGTATTGTTCTGGTCCAGGAAGTACTTGATCGTGTACTCGCCCGGCTCTGACGGTGTCATCAGCCGCGCAGGATTGCCGTCTGCAGTGCTGGTGTAGTTTCGCCATTGGGCTGATCCACCCGCACCGACTTTGCCGATGCCGATGAAGTCACCGGGAGTGTTCGGGCCGGTCCACGCGACCTCGATCATCTGGCTGACGTCGGCTTCACGCGGCGCGCTCAGACTGACGTCGGGTTCGGTGATGGTGATAGGTATCTCGAACAGCGGTGTGTTGTTCTGGTCGAGGAAGTACTTGATGACATAATCACCTGCCTCGGCCGGTGCCTGAAGGCGCAGCGGGTTGCCCTCGGCGGTGTAGGTGAAGTTCCGCCATTGTGCCGAACCGCCTGCGCCTACCTTTCCGATGCCGATGAAGTCACCGGGTGTATCGGGCCCGGTCCACGCAACTTCGAAGAACTGGCTGACCTCTGCCGTGGCTGGTGCTGCGAGCGTTATCTGCGGCTCGGTCACCGTGATCGGAACTTCGAGGGCGGCCCAGTTTTCCTGATCGAAGAAATACTTGATCAGGTATTCTCCGGGGACAGACGGGGCCTGCAGGCGCAGCGGGCTGCCTTCGGCGGTGGCGGTGTGGTTCCGCCAATGGGCGGAGCCGCTTGCACCGTCCTCGCCGATACCGATGAAGTCGCCGCGGTAATTCGGACCCGTCCAGGCGACTTCGAAAACCTCGCTGACGCTGACTTCGCCTGGCGCACTGAGGGTGATGTCGGCGGGCAGGACTTCGATGGCGGCGGAGCCCAATGCATCCTTCGTCGCATCGTCGAAATAGGCGATGACATACTGACCGGGTTCGGGCGGCACCAACAGCTGCAAGGGCGCGCCGTCGGTCACGGGTGCGAAGTTCCGCCAACGGGCCGACCCGCTTGCGTCCGCCTTGCCGATGCCGATGAAGTCATCCGCGTTGCCGGGGCCGTTCCAGGTGACTTCGATCGTCGAGCCAACGACCGCGGTGGACGGTGCGCCGATGGAGGCGGTGATCGCGGGCGGCTCGAACACCACCACGATCTCGCGCGGATCCTTGGTCACGATGAACTGCCGCGGCTGAGACGTCACCTCTTGCTCTGCCCAATATGCAGAGACGGTATGAGACCCCTGATCCAGCATTGCGGGAAGCGGGTTGGCCTGCTCGCCATCCACAACCACGCCGTCCGCTTCCGAGGCGACATCCCAGATCACGGGCGTGTCGATTTCCGGTCCGTTCTCTGTGCCGATGACCGCGCGAAAGGTAACCACGGTGGGATCGGGTTCCGGCTCGGGAAAGACCACTTCCACCCGTTGGCCCCGGTCGGCTTCAAGCGCGGCAACGGCAAAGTCCAGCATCGCCTCGGCGCCGTCGCTTTCGCGGATGCCGACAATGTCGTAGGCGCCCTCTGGCAGGTCGATCGTGAACCCCGGGCCGGTGCCGTCGTGGTTTGCACCCGTCTCGGGAAGAATGTTCCAGCGGATGCTCTCGGCGATCTCGGGTCCGCCGGTTTGCAGGACGCCCACGATCCGGACGGTCTGGGGGACGTAGACCGGTTCCGCCACGACGGTGGTCAGGGCCTTGGCCAATTCGTTTGCGTTCGAGGCGGTGGAAAACTGCCCGCCCGTCTCGTTTGCCAGGCACTGCATCTGCGCCAGCGCTTCCGGGTCGGTGACGTCAAAGCCGATGACATGCGCGGTAAAGTCTATGCCAGCTTCTTCCAGCGTGCGGGCCGCAGCGCAGGGGTCGGGGTTGCAGGTCTCGATACCGTCAGAGACCAGGATCACCGTCGCACGTTCTTCGG
The DNA here is from genome assembly GCA_041583815.1 of Halovulum sp. GTDB lineage: Bacteria > Pseudomonadota > Alphaproteobacteria > Rhodobacterales > Rhodobacteraceae > Halovulum. The sequence goes on along the minus strand of JBFHFG010000017.1, from coordinate 11,413 downwards.
TGTACCGCAGGGCGTTGGCCGCAGCGATCACCGCATCCGTCATGGGCGTCTTGCCGCGCGGGTTGATGCTGTTCACCGCATCCCGAATTCGACCTCTGGTATCTGGTCCCGGTTCCACCACCGTTTCAATATCGGCGCAATTGCCGCGTTCGCGGTGGCCATAGACCGTCAGGCCGAGGTTCTGGTCGCTTGGGAATGTGTCAAGCAGATCCCCAACCACCTCGCGGGCGATGACGATCTTGTTGATCCCGTCGATCTGGCCCCACATCGACCCCGATCCATCCATCACGAGGATCGTGTTCGGACGGTCTTGTGCAATGCCAACCGAGGCAAAGGTTGCAAGCAAGATGGCAATCAGCAGGCGCAGCATGAAGCCTCCAAATATCGGATAGGTTAAGTAATCCAACAAACATAAGCGGACTCGGACAATACTGGATAGCCCCGTTTCCCAATCCTTTTCACGAGGGAGGGCACCTCACAAAGCCGACCAAAGCGCACCTGACCGTTCGTCGAGGTGATACCGTGAATCTTTACGTATCAGGCTGCTGGGGCAACATGGTTTCTGTCACACCCTCGGGCTGATGGCTGCAATCCTCGTCGGTCAGCCCCGGTTTCGGCTGTTCGCTGAACAGCCGCGCGGCATCTATGACGTTGATGCCGTGATCAATAGCAACGCAGAGCGGGTCCACGCCGCCTCATTGCGAATTATCGCCCCCTGTCCAGGCAAGGCGACGTAGATCAGTTCGCCGATTGCCAGCCGTTCCTTCCAGTCCTGCGATGGATCATGTTGCTTACCCTCGGGGGGGCGGTGCTTCGGTGGGTACAAAGTCGGGGATGATGTCCTGCGCCAGTGCCCGGATCTGGTCGATGTCGCTGGTGGGCAGCCCGTCGTAGGGCCAGATCAGGCGCGGCGACATCGTGGTCCAGCCGCCAATATGGGCCAGCATTTTGTCACAGGCATAACCGGGATAGCCGTTCTCCAGATACGGCCCCATGGCGCGGGTCATGAAGGCCGTGAGCCGGGCCTCGACCGCAAGTGCCTTGGTGGGGTCGGTGGCGATCATGTCGCGCCAAGCCACGGTTGCCTCGGGGTTCAGGCAGCAGACATTGGAATAACTTCCCCGCGCGCCCTTTTGCATGCCGGAAGCCATGAAATGGCCGGGGATGAACACAGAAATACTGTCCAGGACGGGGGCCATGATGCGATACCACTCGTCATCGCCACCTGCACATTTCAGCCCGACGATACCGTGCCGGCCAGCCAGCCGCGCTACGTAATCCTGCGCCGTCAGCGTGCGTTTCGCGTGGGGCGGGTTGTACAGCACAAGCCCGACGCCATCCGCCGCATCTACACAGCCGTCCAGAAACCTGTCGATCGTACGGTCCGACACCGGGGCCCAATCCGGCAGGATGATCTGGATGGCCGAAGGCGCAAGGCTGCGCGCGAAAGCGATGCGATCGAGCGTTTCGCGCGCAAAAGGGTGGGTGGCGCCGATCTGGAAGGGCAGGTTCAGCGCGTGAGCACGCTCGGCCACGGTTTCGCAGAAGGCGCGGAATTCATGGTCGCCTTGTCCGTGAAACTCCGCCGCCGTGCCGTGGGTATAGACCCCATCGACCCCCGCCTTGTGCAGAATGTCGATCTGTCGTGCGACGGCGGTGACATCGAAATGCCCATCCGGTCCGACGTCGATCAACGGCGTCGCCCAGACGCCGTTGATTTCATGTGCCGCAAGGGGGCGCATCAGGCGACCCACTGCCGAATGTCGTCGCGCGCCATCAGCGTGTTCATACGGGCTACCGCGTCGTCCACCCTGATCGACAACGGAGCACGGGCGGGGCCGCAATCCACGCCGAGCGTCTGCAGGGCGAGCTTCACGCCGGGGATGACGCCGATTTCGACCAGTTCGGCCACAAAGTCCTGCGACACCTGCTGAAGTTCTTGTGAGCGCCCAAGGTCGCCCTGCTGAACGGCGGCGAACAGCGCAGTGTAGAGCGAGCCAAGCACGTTATAGGTCGTTCCGATCCCGCCATGTGCACCGCAGACGGCCCCGGTAATGAAGATCTCGTCGAAGCCGTAGTAGATCAGGCTGTCGGGGCGCGTACTGCGCAGCCGTGACATCTTGAACAAGTCGGTGCTGGTGAATTTCAACCCTGTGACGTTGGGCAGGTCGAGGATGTTCTGCAAAAGGTCCAGCGACAGCGCGCGGTGTGTGCGGACCGGGATTTCATAGGCGATCAGCGGCAGGGAGGTCGCTGCTGACAATTCCTTGTAGTATGCGAAAATCTCTTCGTCCGAGTGTGGATATGCGTGCGGCGGCAGGGCTGATAGCGCCTGGTAGCCCAGCCCTTCCGCGTGTTTGGCAAGTTGGATCGACTCCCGCAGGCTGGCGCGGCCCACATGTGCGATCAACGTCATGGACTTCGCCTGCGCGTGTTCGGCAACGATGGCCTGCTGCGCTTCGAGTTCAGCAACGTTCATCAGTCCGTCTTCACCGCTACTGCCGCCGACATAAAGCCCGGTAAGGGTCTGAGACGTCACGTAATCCAGTATCGCGCCCTGTCGGGCAGGGCTGAAGGCCCCGTCGTCCGCGAACCCGCTGAGCAATGCGGCAAAGGTGCCGGTTAATCGACCCGTCATGTTGTGACCCTTCAGTGTGTTGTCTGGGGTTTCGGTGCGCTTGGTTCCCAAAATAGAATTTTTGGGCAATTTGGTTTTACAAAACTGACGTAGTGCTATACCAAATGAATCGCAAACGGAATTTTGGTTACCGGGTCGGTACGGATGAACGAGGCGACAGCGAAGTCACAAACGCGGCGGGCAGTAGAGGTTGTTGCCGATAACCTGATGCACCGTATCCGCAGTGGAGATCTGCCGCAGGGCAGGCCGTTGCCGACAGAGCGGGAATTGTGCACGACCTACAACACCTCGCGACCGACCATCCGCGAAGCCATCAGCCGGCTTCAGTACATGGGTTATCTGAAGTCCGAGTCGGGACATCGCCCGCTGATTTCGCGCCCGTCGCTGGAAAGCGTGCTGGCCAATACCGGCGAACATGTCCGGGGCCTGTTCTCTGAAGCCGAGGCCGCGGCGCATATCGAACAGCTGCGCCAGTTCATCGAGGTCGGGGCAGTGCGAATCGCCGTGCGCGAGGCCAGCCCGCTGCAACTGGCCAATATCAAGCAGCGGCTGGACGATAACTTCGCCGCCATCGGCACGCTGGATTTCCCGGAAACGGACATTGAATTTCATGGGGCGATCGTCAGCACCGTAGGCAACCCGGTGCTGATGACGACGCATGAACTATTCCGCGGGCAGATGGTCAAGCGCATCAAGCGGATCGAACTGTCGCGCGAACGCGACACGCTTGTTTTCGAAGAACATCGCGCGATTTTCGACGCCGTAGTGCAGGGCAACGAAGTCGTCGCAACGGATGCGATGGACCGGCATCTGTTCCGATCCTACCGCGATCGGCTTGCCGAGACGCTCAACGACTGAACCGCGCATCACCGCGGCCCAGAAAAAACCAGCTTTCGAAAACACAGGGAGGAAACATGAAACACGAACATTTTTTTGCAGGTGCAACCCTTGCACTGATGGCATTTGGCACCGCAGCACAGGCCGAAACGGTCCTGTCGTTCGGATACCAGAACAACGAGGAATCCTTTGTTCACGAAGGCATCCTTGCGATGCAGGACAAGCTGACAGAACTGTCGAATGGCGAAATGACGCTTGAGCTGTTTCCCAACGCGCAGCTGGGCGACTTCAAGGCGATGAACGCGATGGTGCAGGGCGGAGAACTTGACCTCGTGGTCAACGGATACTCCGACATGAGCTATGTCATCCCCGAACTGAACATGATCGGCGCGCCTTACGCGATTTCGGATTTCGAACACTTCGAGCGGGTGGTGAACGGCAGTTTCGGCAAGAAGATGGACGCCCGCTTTGCCGAAGAAGGCATCAAGGTACTTGATATCTGGTACTTCGGGACGCGCCAGACCACGTCGAACCGGGCGATCAATTCGCTGGAAGACATGGCCGGCCTGCGCCTGCGGGTGCCCAATGTGCCCTTCCTGATCGCCTACGCCGAAAACACCGGCGCATCCGCCGCCCCGGTGGCGTTCCAAGAGGTTTACCTTGCCCTGCAGACCAACCAGGTCGACGGCCAGGAGAACCCGCTGCCGACCATTCGCGACATGAAATTCTACGAGGTGCAAAGCCACATCGCGTTGACCAATCACTTCATCGCCTCGCAAAGCATCAATATCTCGACCGAGACCTGGGATGGTTTGTCGAGCGAAGAGCAGGGTTGGTTGATGGAGGCCGTGAAGGCTGGCGGCGATATCAACGACGAAAAGACCTATGCGTCTGAAGCCGGGCTTGTCGCGGAGTTCGAAGCAGCGGGTCTGACCGTCACCAGCCCCGATACGGCCGCGTTCCGCGAAGCCATGAAGCCCTATTACGACGAGCTTGATGCTCGGTTCGGCGCAGGGTCGATGGCGGAAATCATAAACGAATAGCGTTCGCTCGAACTCCAAGGGGCGCGGGGTTCAGGCCGCGCGCCCACTACTGAGAAGGGAGACCCCATGTTCCGCAGATATGGGCCCGAGGGGATCGCGGCATCCATCTTCTTCATCGTGTTGCTCTGCGTGATCCTGTTGCAGGTGGCCGGGCGGATGAACCTGTTTGATCCGATTGTCTGGACGGAAGAACTGGCGCGTTGGGTCTGGGTTTGGTTGGGCTTGCTTGGGCTGGCGGAGGTGGAGCGGACCAACACCCATCTGCGGATGGAATTCCTGGTCAACTTGTTCGGCCCACGCGTGCGCAACATGATCTTCATCCTGTTCGACCTGGTGTGGCTGATCGCGATGGGGCAGCTTTGCTGGGTGGCCTGGCGCACGGTGGCGCGGACCTGGCGCAACGAATCCGTGACCCTGATGGTCAACGACTGGGTTCTGTATCTCTCATTTCTTGTGGCGTCGGTGTTCATCATGCTCCGCGTGGCGTTGCGATTGCGCGAACGGATCATGGTCGGCCCCTCGTCGGAGTTTCTTAAATGACTCTTGCCGTTATCTGTTTCGCCTGGCTGCTGCTGGTGTTCATCGGCTTTGCGATCGGACCTGCAATGATCGTCGTGTCGATGGGCTATTTCGTCTACACGGGGCGGGGCATGTCCTTTGCCGTGCAGAAGATGGTGGATGGGCTGAACAGCTTTCCCCTGCTGGCGGTGCCGTTGTTCCTGCTCGCGGCGAGCGTGCTGAACTCCGCCGGGATCACCAACCACCTGTTCGGATTTGCCCGGGCGCTTGTCGGCCATATCACCGGCGGGCTGGGCCATGTGAACGTGCTCGCCTCGCTGTTCTTCTCGGGCATGTCCGGTTCTGCGGTGGCGGATGCCGGCGGGCTGGGCAAGCTCGAGATCAAGGCCATGCGCGATGCCGGATATGACGACGATTTTTCCGGCGCGGTGACGGCGGCCTCCTCGATGATCGGGCCGTTGGTGCCGCCCAGCATCACGATGGTCCTGTATGGAGTGGTCTCGAACACGTCCATCGGCAAGCTGTTCCTGGGCGGCGTGGTGCCGGGATTCATGTGTGCCGCTGCGCTGATGGTCATGGTGTACCTGCTGTCGCGGAACCGGAACTATCCGACGGATCCGCGCGCCTCGACGTCGGAGATCTTTCGCCTGTTCATCCGCTCGGCGCCTGCGCTGGCCACGCCGCTGATCATCATCGCGGGCATCTTCAGCGGTTACTTTTCCCCAACCGAAGCGGCAGCCGTCACGGTGGGCTATGCGATCCTGATCGACCTGGTGTTCTACCGGGAACTGACATGGCGGTCGCTTTGGGAGGCGATCTATGACACGACGCGCGTCTCGGCCTCCATTGCGGTGATCATCGCTGGCGTGTCGGTCATGGGGTTTGTCCTGGCGCGGGAACAGGCGCCGCAGCAGATCGCCGGACTGGTCCTGAACATGGTGGACGGTCCGATCACGTTTCTGATCGCGGTCAATGTCATGATCTTCTTTCTTGGCGCCTTCATCGAATCCCTCGCCATCCTGCTGATCGTGATTCCGATCCTCATCCCGGTTGCGTTGGGTTTTGGGATAGACCCGGTACATTTCGGCATCATCGTCGTGCTCAACCTGATGATTTCGACGCTGACGCCGCCGATGGGCATGGCGCTGTTCGTGGTCGCCCAGGTCGGTGAGATTCCCTACCATCGGCTTGCCCGCGCCATCCTGCCATGGCTATTGCCGCCGATCGTGGTGCTTGTGCTGGTCTGCGCCTTTCCATGGCTGGCCACCGGGTTGCCCAACCTGATGAACTAGGGATCAGGCAAACAGCCCGGACTGGCGCCGATACGCCCCCGGTGTCATCTTGTGAAACCGCGAAAATGCCTGTGAAAAGCTGGCCGCATCGGCAAAGCCAACGGCCCTCGCAATTTCTGCGAGGGTCTGTCCCGTTGTCGCCAGCATGGTTTCCGCGGCCCTGATCCGCAGGGATGTCAGGTGGCGCCCGGCCGGGGTGCCGAATTCCTTGCGATGCAGGGCGCGAAAGCCGCTTTCCGACAGGTCGACCAGGGCCGCAACATCTGGCAGGCCGCGCATGGTGTCCAACCGCCCGGCGGCCATGTTCCAGGCGAGGCTGACCCGGGATTGCGGCAGCCCTGCCGACGCCGCATCACCGTGAAAGCCATCCAGAATTGCGCGCAGCAGCACAAGACGCCGATCCATCGCCGTCCCGCGCCTGGCAAGGGTCAATGACCGCTGTACCATCGCTTGCAGATGTGGTGCGTCCGGCGGAGGAGCGGTGCGGAACTCCTCCATCTCGCCCGTCGCCGTGAAATGGCAGATCGAGGCCTGCGCGGCACCGCTGATGGCGGCCCCTTCGAACCGGGTGTTCGGGGCTATAAGGATCCCGGAAGGTGCGACCAGCGTGACCTGCTTTGCCGACGCGCCGATCCGAAGCTGCACCCCGCCGCCGTGCAGCCAGAGCAGATCGAAATGCGGCCAGTCCACGGGGCCGACCCCATGGCGCCGATCGAACCGGCCTTCGGCCTGTTTGAGGATGGCGTTTGGGTCGATATCGAAAAGCAAGAAGTTTGATCCTATGGATTGGCCCGTTTAATCGATATTCTAAATCTTTCGTCGGTTGGCGCGCTGACGTCAACGGGCCCGGGTGTGTAGCGTCGAAGGCATTGCAAGGAGGATCAACAATGCTTCACGACAGTCAGGTAGACGCGCTTAGCGGCACGAAGCAGGCATTCGACGCGGACGGCTATATTTGCGATCCGGCGCTTTTCGACCGGCCGAAGATCGACGAGATCAACGCTGAGATCGACCGCTTTATCCGGAATGTCGCGCCGACCATGCCAACGTCGCAGGTCTATTACGAAGACCGGAACGACCGCTCAACGCTGAAACAGCTTCAGTACATGTACAAGTACGACACCTATTTCGCAGAACTGATGGAAAGAAGCCGGGTGCGCGAACTGGCGGAAACCGTGCTGGGTGAAGCCGTGCGTCCGGTCAACATGCAATTCTTCAACAAGCCTGCGGGCGTCGGGCAGCCCACCCCGCCGCATCAGGATGGATATTTCTTTCATCTGACACCCTGTCGGGCCGTCACCGGTTGGTTGGCCCTGGAAGATGTCGATGAAGAGAATGGATGCATCCACTATGTCCGCGGTTCGCACAAGGCGCCGGGATTCCGCCCGCATGATTTTACCGGGGTTCTCGGGTTCTCGCAGGGCATCGTGAATTTCGGGGACGAAACTGAAGACACCCAGAACGCGGTGAGCTTTCCCGGCGGGCCGGGCACGTTCCTGATCCATGATGCCAAGACGATTCATTGGGCGGGTCCCAACAATTCCCCATCCCGCAGCCGACGGGCGCTTGGGTTCATCTATTACGCCGAAAGCGCGCAGGTCGATGAAGCGGCGCAACGGGCGTATCAGGACGCCCTGAACGAACGTCTTCGGGCAAGCAGCAAGATCTGAGTGCGATCGGTGAACACAGCTACATTCTATTTGACCTTGGCTAGGAGGTGACCGGAGGTTGCGGCAACGCAACTATTCTCGGGTCACGCTTTGAAACCACTCGTCCAGGATCGCGCTTTTCTTGAGCGCGTCCTGGAACACAAGCAGCTCAGGTCCGAGTTTCACCTTCTGCGTATTCGTGAGACCTTCACCATCTGCCGGGGCCCAGAACGTCTTTGGCGGGAACCGCTGTTGGAGCACGTCGTCCCTCAACAGGTCGACTACCAGCGGGGTCATTGGATTGCGGTCCGGTGACGGCGCGAACACCACCCAGGGAAGGGCGATCACGTAGTCCTCGAAGGCGTCGATCCGGATCTCGTCGAGGGGCTCGAAAACCAGCTGGGACAGGGGCAGGTTGTAGGCCAGGTCGATCCGGCCGTTCCTGAGCGCGTCCAGGATTTCCGCGTTGGTCTCGTAGATGCGAGCGTCCAGGTGCCCGAAGGCGCGCATGATCCGCCAGTAGAGCGGCGAGCGCAGCTGATCCTGCGTGGCGTAGGCATAACTTTGGCTGTCGATCCCGATGTTGACCAGGCCGACACGTCCCCGAAACCGCGGTGGCGCGCTTTCGAGGAAGCGCGCCAGGTCGAGACGCGTACGCAACGCGGCTTCCGGAAGGGGCGCGTCCTTGCGGACCGCGATCATCGCCGGATCGTGGAACAGGCTGAACACCTCCTGCCGCCAATGGCTGGGGTCAGGCTGTTCGAGCGAGATTGGCAGGGAGTCGAGAAGTCCCTCGTTCGCCAGCCGCACGCCCAGATCCGGCGTCGGCAGGACAACCAGGTCGATGGGCCGGTCCGGGGGCAGGGGGCTTTCAATCATCGAGACGATCTCGCTTTCGCCCATCTGCCTGTAGTGAAGCGATACCGCAGGCAGTTCGCCCGAGACCCGAGCCATCAGTTGGCCAACCCGGTCCGGAGGAAGGGTTCCGACGACATGAAACGCGTCCGGCAGCGGTTGTGCCGAGCCTGTGCCGCCTACAACAAGGGCGAGAAGTAGCAGGATGGTCCTGAGACGGGTCATCGCGCGCTGCCTTTGAGGGTTTCGGGAGGCCGGGGCCAGCGTGGCAGGCGGACCTCGACCTCCAGCCCGCCGCCGGGGCGGGGGCCGAGCCGCACCGTCCCCTGGAACGCGTCCACGATCTGCTTGACGATCGCCAGCCCCAGGCCGCTACCCTGCCGGTTCTCGGGGTTTTTCACGAACCGGTCGAATACGTTGCTTTCGATGGACTGCGGCAGCCCCGGCCCCCGGTCCTGAACCCGCAGGATGATCTGGTCCGGGCGATCGCTCAGAAGCAGGTCGACCGGCCCGGCGCCGTGTTTCACGGCGTTCTCGAGCAGGTTCCTCACCAACGCCGCAAGCGCCGTTTCGTTGCCCTGCAGGACGGGGTTGGTCAGCCTGTCGTGCCGGATCGCGATTTCGGGCAGGTCATGAAGGTAGCGCAGTTCCGCGATGGCAATGCGGCGGACGCGCCGGGTCAGGTCGACCAGGTTGATGTCGCCGATACTTCCAGACTCGATCGAATGCAGCAGGCGCGCCTCCATCATCAGCTGGTTGGCCAGGTCGGAGGCGGCGACGGCGTTGCCGTGAATGCGCAGCACGTAATCGTCGACGGGTTGCGCGGGCTTTGCCTCCATCGCCAGTTCAGACATGGCGCGAATGGCGGCCAGCGGCGTGCGCAGCTGGTGCGCGGCATCGGCCGTCACGCGCTTCAGGCCGGTCAGCGTGCCGTCGAGCCGGGCCATGAAGCGGTTGATGGATTCGACCAGCGCAGCGACTTCGTCCGGGACGTCGGGGGTGATCGGCGACATGTCCGAGGGGCTGCGCCCGCGCAATGTCCGCTCGATCTCGCGCAAGGGGGCGAGCGAGGTGCGGATCGCCAGCATCAGCAGCAACATGCCCATCAGGATCGCCAGCATGGCCGGGGCCAGCGCGAACGTCGTCAATCGTTGCGAAAGCTGGTCGCGCGCCTCGCGCGTTTCCCCGACAAGGACGTTGAACCAGCCGCCGCCCTCGCCGCCTTGCTTGAACCGGGCGACCTGCGCCACGCGGATCTCGGCGCCGCGATACTGGCTGTCGAAGAACGCCATGTCGTTCCCGGTCAGAAGCGGTTGGTCGATGCCCAGAACCGGTGTGCCGGTCACGAGGTTTCCGCCCGGATCGACCACCCGGTAGAAGATACGGTTGCGCCCCGAGGTTCCCAGGATGGCGAAGGAGGCATAGGGCATATCCACGGAAACGCGGGTGCCGCTTACGCCGATCGTGTCGGCGATGGAAAGCGCGGCAGCGCCCAGGACGCGGTCGTAGGCCTCGTCCGAGGCGCGGACGGATAGCTGCCAGACCACCATCGCGGACAGCATCCCGACGGTGGACAGCACGATCCCGGCGCTGAGAAAGAGGCGTTTTCTAATGGAATGGCGCATCGGTCGGCTAGGCCGCACCAGCGAAGCGGCCCGCACGCATCGCGCCAATCGACGTGACACGGCGCCGCCCGTCAGGTTCAGCCGGTCTGTTCATTCACCGGGCTCTTGCGGCGCGAGTGCGCGCAACTGGTAACCCACGCCCCGCTGGGTCAGGATTTCGACCCCGGCATCGGCCAGTTTGCGCCGCAGACGCGAGATCAGAAGTTCGACCGCATTCGGAGAGCCGTCTTCGTCATAGCCGAACAACTTGGACACCAGCGTTTCCTTGCGGATCGTGCTGCCCTGTTCCTTCAGCAGGTATTCCAGAAGCTGGGTCTCGCGTTGGCCAAGATCGGTCGGTTCTCCGCCGATGGACACCGCGCGCTGCGCCTGGTCCAGCCGAAGGCGCCCGGCTTGCAGGATTGGTCGGCTCTGGCCGTTCTGCCGCCGGGAAATCGCCCGCAGCCGGGCCTCGAGTTCGTCCAGGGCGAAGGGTTTGACCATGTAGTCGTCGGCGCCAAGGTCCAGCATGTCCACCTTGTCACCCAGGTCGTCGCGGGCGGTCAGGATCAATGTCGGCGTATCGATGTCGGCGCCGCGAAGCCGGGCCAGGACCTGGAACCCGTCCTGTCCCGGCAGGTTGATGTCCAGTACGACGCAGTCGAAATCGCCGGTGACGGCCAGCGCGTAACCGTCTTCGCCATCGGTGCAGAGTTCCGTCCGGTGCCCACGGGACCGGAGTCGCTTTTCGATGGCGAAGGCAACGTCCTCGTTGTCCTCAACGATCAATACGTTCATGTGGTCTCCTCCCGGCTGACAGGATTCTGACAGCCTTCCCGTGCATAGTCCGGCTTATCCAGAGCGCGGAGACGCTTTGCAATATCAGGGTGGGGGATGACGCGGAAGGTAACGATGACGGCAGTCTGGAAAAATCGGGCAGCGATCGGTGTTGCCGGGCTGGTTCTGGGGGTATCGT
>JBFHFG010000016.1:0-14199 GCA_041583815.1 Halovulum sp. | reverse complement strand
GAAGCTTGACACAATGGTCTGTTAAGTGCATCTAGTAGGCCGACACAGCAAGAATCACAAAGGTCCGCGCATGCATGCAATGATCATTGACGCCATCCGCACGCCGCGCGGCAGGGGCGGCAGCAAGGGCGGGTCCCTGACTGGCATCCGCGCCGCAGACTTGTTGGCGGGCCTGTTCACCGAAATGGCCAGGCGCCATCCAGACGCGGCCTCGGCGGTCGAGGACGCAATCATCGGCTGCGCCACACAGGTCGGCGACCAAGGCGGCAATGTCGCGAAAACGGCTGCGATTCGTGCCAATTGGCCCGCAACCGTGTCCGGCCTGACGGTCAACCGGTTCTGCGCCTCGGGGCTTGCGGCGGTCAACGTGGCTGCGGCCCAGGCGCGCGCCAGCGAGGCCTGCTATCTAGGCGGCGGCGTCGAAATGATGTCGCGCACGCCGATGTTTGCCGACAAGGGCGCGCTTTTTGCCGACCCCGAAATCGCGGCCTCGGCCAGTGCGGTTCACCCGATACTTGCCGCCGACCTCGTCGCCACGCTGCACGATATCAGCCGCGAAGAATGCGACGGCTATGCCGCCCTCTCCCAGCAACGCGCCGAAGCGGCCCGCAGCCGCGGGGCCTATGCCTCGATTGTGCCGGTGCGCGATGCCGGCGGCGCGATCGTGCTGGGGCAGGACGAAACCATTCGCGCCGGGGTGACCGCCGATGGGCTGGCGAAGATCGACGCAAGCTTTCCGATCATCGGCAACCGGGACGAAACCGCCCGTCTGTTGTCCGCCTATCCCGATATTTCCGAAATCCGGCACGTGCACCACGCGGGCAATGCCCCGGCGATGGCCGATGGCGCGTCGCTTGTGCTTCTGGCAAACCCCGAGGCCGCCCGTCTGCATGGAATGCGGCCCCGCGCGCGCATCCTGGGCACCGCCGAAGCGAACGTCGCCATCACGCAAACCGGCGCGGTGGACGCGACGCTCAAGGCGCTGGCGCGGGCACGACTGGCCATCAAGGACATCGACCTTTGGGAGGTGCGCGACAGTTTCGCGGCTGTCACGCTGCACTATGTCCGCACATTGGGGCTGAACATCGACACCTTCAACGTCAACGGCAGCTCGATTGCGCTGGGGCACCCACTGGGGGCGACGGGCGCGATGCTGGTGGGGGCGCTGCTGGACGAAATGGACGCGCGCGACCTGCGCTACGGGGTTGTTGCCATCGCGGGGGCCGCCGGCGTGGCGTCAGCCTGTGTGATCGAACGCCTGACGCACGAATCCTGATACGATAAACCCGGAGGAAAAACCCATGGTCGACATCTTCAGCCACGGTCATTCGACCCTGAAGTTTCCGAACGAAAACCCCTATCTGAACGGCCCGCACAAGCCGATTGATCTGGAGTATACCGCCAGGGGTCCCGACCTGACCGTCATCGGCGAGATCCCCCGGGATCTGCAGGGGATGTATGTGCGCAACGGCCACAACCAGGTGCACGAGCCGATCGGCAAGTATCATCCGTTCGACGGCGACGGCATGCTGCACGCCGTCTGGTTCAACGAGGGCAAGGTCGAGTACCGCAACCGCTATACCCAGACCACCGGTTTCCTGGCCGAAAAGGGCGCCGGCCGGTCGCTGTGGCCGGGGATCATCGAACCCAAGAAACGCCAGCGCCGGGGCTGGGGCAGCATCAACGCGATGAAGGACAACACCGGCACCGACGTTGTGGTTCACGCCGGCAAGATCATCGTCGCCATGTCGCAATGTTCCGAACCTTACCGGATCGACACCAAGACACTGGAAACCCTCGGCCCGGATGAAAACTGGGAAAAGGCGCTGGGGGATCGTGGCATCTGCTCGCATTTCAAGGTGGACGAGCACAGCGGCCACATGATGTTCTTCAACTTCTCGGAAAAGGCGCCGTACATGAACTACGGCGTCGTCGATGCCGAGAACAACCTCGTGCATTACGTGCCGATCGACCTGCCCGGACCGCGCTGGCCGCACGACATGGGCATGACCGAGAACTACTCGATCCTGCACGACCTGCCGATGTTCTTCGATCCCGAATCCCTGAAGAAGGGCGGCCATCGCCTGCGGTTCTGGAAGGACATTCCGGCGCGCTTCGGGGTGATCCCGCGCTTTGGTTCGAGCGAGGACATCAAATGGTTCGAGGCCGAGCCCTGCTACATCCTGCACCTGTCCAACTGTTATGAAGAGGGGGACGAGGTGATCCAGGAAGGGTGCATCATGCCCAACCCGGTGCCGGACCTCAGCGATCTGCCGAAAGAGGGCTTCGAGCGCCTGTGCCGCATGCTGGACATGCACACCCAGGGCACGCACATGCACCGCTGGCGCTTCAACATGAAGACCGGCGAATGCAAAGAGGAAACGCTGGACGACCAGATCACCGAATTCCCGATGGTCAACGGCCTCTACAACGGGCGCAAGACGCGCTTCAGCTACAACGCCCTGCCGATCAGGGGCGAGTGGCTGCTGGATGGCCTGAAGAAGTATGACTTCAAGACTGGCAACACCCAGACCTTCATGATGCCCAAGGGCGAATTCGTCAGCGAAGCGCCCTTTGCGCCGCGCATCAACGCCAAATCCGAGGATGACGGCTATATCGTCACCTTCGTCACCAACGAGAACACCGGCAAGGGCGAATGCGTGCTGTTCGACGCGCAGAACATCGACAAGGGCCCGATCTGCCGGATCATCATGCCCTACCGCATCCCGACCGGGGCGCATGCCTTCTGGGCCGGGTCGCATCTGCTGTACGAGAACGGCGTCAGCTTGGCGGGCTAGGCCCCGCTCCGCGCGGCCCGCGTCGACAAGGTGACGCGGACCGCACCGCTGCATTCCCCGAAATCGGAGGACTTTTCCGTGACAATTCAGGGTCATATCACCGCGCGCAATCCGCGCACGGGCGAGCGGGACTACGGTTTCGCCCCCGATCAGCCGGCCGCCGTCGCGGTCCTCGCCGACGCCCTGCGCGCGGCGCAACCGGCGTGGCAGGCGGCGGGGCTGGCGCAGCGGATTGCCACGCTCGGCGCGTTTCGCGACGCCATGGCGCGCCATGCCGACGCCTTGCGAAAGGCCGTCGAGACCGACACCGGGCGGGTGTTCGAAACCACCATCGAACTGGGCGCGGTGGCTTTGTGGGTCGAGCGCTGGGCGCGTGTCGCGCTGGAAACCCTGGAACCGGCGCTGACCGAAACCGAAACACCTGGACTTGTGTCCCAGGCCGGTTTCTCGCCCTATCCGCTGGTCGGAGTGATCAGCCCGTGGAATTTCCCGCTGGCCTTGTCGCTGATGGATGCGATCCCCGCCCTGCTGGCGGGCTGCGCGGTGATGATCAAACCCTCCGAGGTGACGCCGCGCTTCATCGACGTGATGGACCGGATTCTGGACGAGGTGCCGGATCTGCGCCGCGTGTTGCGCTACCTGCGCGGCGCGGGCGACATCGGCGCCGCCGTCGTCGATCACAGCGATCTGATCTGCTTCACCGGCTCGACAGCCACCGGACGCAAGGTGGCCGCGCAAGCCGCCGCGCGTTTCATTCCCTGCTTTACCGAGCTGGGCGGCAAGGACCCCGCGATCATCCTGCCCGGCGCCGATCTGCGGCGCGCCGCCAAGGCGATCGCCAATGGTGCGACGCTGGGGTCCGGGCAGCAGTGCTATTCCATCGAACGGGTCTATGTCCCGCGCACCGACGAAGCCGCGTTCCTCGACCTGCTGCTGGCCGAAGTCGGAAAGCTGAAGCTCAGCTATCCCGATCCCAGGGTTGGCGACATCGGCCCGCTGACCTTTGCCCCGCAGGCCGAGGTCATCGCCCGCCATCTGGCCGATGCCGTGGCCAGGGGCGCGACGGTGCATTGCGGCGGGGCGATCGAGCATCACGGCGGCGGGCTCTGGTGCCCGGCAACGGTGCTGTCGGGCGTCACCCATGACATGCAGATCATGACCGAGGAAACCTTCGGGCCGATCCTGCCGGTGATGGCGTATGACAGTGTGGGGCAGGCGGTTCACCTCGCCAACGATTCCGCCTACGGCCTCAGCGCAGCCGTCTTCGGCCCCGAAGAGGCGGCGATCCAAACGGCGCGGCAGCTCTGGGCGGGCGGGATCTCGATCAATGATGCCGGGGTTGCGCCGATGCTGATGGGCGACCGGCTGGTGGCCGAAAAGACCGCCTTCCGGGGCTCGGGTCTCGGCGGGTCGCGGCTGGGGCGCGACGCCCTCAAGCGCTTTGTGCGCAAACAGGCCATCATCGTGAACCGAAGCACCAGCGCCTCGCCCTGGTGGTACGAAACGCTGCGCAAGGAGGATTGAGCATGGATTTCACAGGTCAGACAATACTGGTTACCGGCAGCGCCTCGGGCATCGGCCGGGCGATCGCGCAGCGCTTCGCCAAGGCCGGCGCGAATGTCGTGCTGCACGGCATGAACGAGCAGGCGAAGACCGCGGCCCTGGCGGCCGAGATGCACGAGGCGGGCATCGACACGCTGCAGACCAACGGCGACCTGACCGACCCGGCCACGCCTGCCCGGATGGCCGAGCAGATCGAGGCGCGGTATGGCCAGCTCGACGTGCTGGTGAACTGCGCCGGGGCCTCGCCGCTGAAAAGCCGGCTCGAGGACATGCCCTATGCAAGCTGGAACCGCGTGCTGGCGATCAATGTCGGCACCCAGATGCTGATGAGCCAGGCGGCCCTGCCGCTGCTGCGCAAGGGGCAGGGCAAGGCAATCGTCAACATCAGCTCGTCGGTGACGCGGGTCGGGGGCGTGCCGGGTGGCATCGCCTATACCGCCGCCAAGGGCGCGGTGGATTCGTTCACCCGCGCCCTGGCCCGGGAACTGGCGCCCGAGGGGATCCGCGTCAACGCCGTCGCGCCGGGCCTGGTGGAATCCGACTTTCACCCGTTTTCCGCGCGCGAACACTATGGCTCGGTCGCGGATTTCACGCCGCTGGGCCGGATCGGCGAGCCGAGCGATCTGGCAGGGCCGGTGGTGTTTCTGGCGTCCTCCGAGGCCTCGTGGGTCACCGGCGAAGTGCTGGAAGTCACCGGCGGGTTGCGGCTGTCGTTCTGAAGACCGGCGGCCTGCCCTCGGGGGCAGTTTCGGTACAACGCATGAACTCTTTGAATCCGGGTTCGCGCCGGCTTTAGGTGGGGTTTTTTCGTTGAAACGGCGCGGAATTGTTCTGCCATTGCGGGAATCGGCGCTTGAATTCCGTATCTCACGGCGATTCAAGTATCGAAAAACAGTTTCTTAATTGTATCAATATAGCCCATGACCAGAGGAGTACGACGCAGGTGAACACGACATTCCAGGATGCCCGGCCTCTGGGGTCCGAGGCCCGGGTTCTGCCGGACCTGCTCGTCCGCAACTGCCGTGAATGGCCCGACGCGGAATGCCTGATCGATCCGCCGGACCGCGCGCGCATCGCCCAGGGGCAGCCGCAACGGCTGACCTGGTCGCAACTGGGACAGCGTGTCGACCGCATGGCGCTGCGGCTGGTCGACCAGCGGATCGGCAAGGGCGAGATCGTGCTGCTGGCGGCGCCGACGCTGCACGAGACGCTGGTCGTGCAACTGGCCTGTCTGCGCCTCGGCATCGTCGTCGCCTCGTTCCCGGTGCAATACCGCGAGGCCGAGGTCTCCGGCTATGTCGACCGGCTGTCGCCGCGCGCGCTGATCGGCCACGTCCGGCTGGGGCGGCACGCGAATGCGGCTATGCTGGACGCGATCGCCCGGACGCAGGACGTGCCGCCCTGCGTCATGGCCTTCGGTGACGGCGACTTGCCCGACGGCGCGATCGCGCTGGAGCCCGACGCCGCCCGCCCGCTGGACCCGGGCGAGGCCGCGCGGGTTGCCGCGGCCTATGCCGGTGCCGCCGTCCAGCCCGAGGACGTGGCCTTCATCGTCTTCACCTCGGGGACCTCGGCGGCGCCCAAGGCGGTGCCGCGCACGCAGGCAGTGCTGTTCCACCTGCGCAAGTTCCTGCACGACGCGGCGGACTTCCCGCCGGGCGGCCGTTTCCTGTCGCCGCGGATGCTGAACACCGTGGGCGCTCTGGCGAACGGCATTTCATCATGGCTGTACTCGGCCGCGCGGATGATCCTGCACCACCCGTTCGATATCGACGTGTTCCTGCAGCAGATCGCCAGCGAACGGCCCGAGGTCACCTCCTGCCCGCCGGCGATCCTGACGATCATGCTGGAGCGGATCGACGCCGGGGGCGCGGGCATCGACCTGTCAAGCCTGCACCATATCACCACCGGCTCGGCGCAGCTGAACCCGCGGCTGATCGTCGAGTTCAGGGAGAGGTTCGGCATCGAACTGATCAATGTCTACGGCTCCAGCGAGGGGGCGATGCTGATCGCGTCGCCGGCGGATGTCCCCGATGCCGAGGCGCGCGCGCATTTCTTCCCGCGTCTGGGCGAGGGGCCGCGCCCGTCGCGGCTGCCGGTTCTGGCGCAGTACCGCACGCGGCTGGTCGATCCTGCAACCGACGCGGAAATCACCGGTTCCGAGGTGATCGGCGAATTGCGCCTGAAGGGCGTGCCGATCCTGCAGAGTTACTGGGATGACCCGCAGGGCTCTGCCGACGCCTTTGATGCCGACGGCTGGTTTCGCACCGGCGATCTGTTCGCCTATGCCGGCGACGCCTGCGAATACCTGCAGTTCGTCGGCCGCCTGAAGCATATCATCGTGCGCGGCGGGCTGAACATCTCGGCCGAGGAGGTGCAGCTGCACGTGCAGTCGCACCCGGCGGTGGCCGAGGCGATCGCGGTGCCGGTGCCGGACGAGCGGATGGGCGAGAAGGTCGGCGTCGCCGTCACCCTGCGCCCTGGCGCAACGCTGACCCTGCCCGAGTTGTGCGCCCATCTGGCCTCGTCGGCCCGGATCGCCGTCTTCAAGCTGCCCGAGCATCTGCGGGTACTCGATACGCTGCCCGTCCTTCCCAGCGGCAAGACGGACCATGCCGCCATTCGTGCGCTTTTCGCGCCCCCGAACTCCTGACCTTGGACGATTGCCATGACCAGAACCCTGCCTGACTACAGCGTCACCGGCGCCGGAACCGTCACGGTCTTCCTGCTGCATGGCGCCTTTGGCGCCAAGGAATACTGGCGCAACCAGCTGGGCGCCTTCAGCGCCGCCGGGCTGCGCATCGTCGCCTGGGATGCGCCGGGCTATGGCTGCAGCCCCTTGCCCGATGACTTTTCGGTCGAGACGGCGGCTTCGGCGCTGGTTGCGCTGATCGCCCGCGAGCGCACGGAAACCAACGTTGTGCTGGGCCATTCGATGGGCGGCATGGTGGCGATCCGCGCCTATGGCATGGCGCCGGAACTGGTCGACGGGCTGGTTCTGTCGGCGACCAGCGCCGCCTTTGGTCGGTCGGATGGCGAGTGGCAGCGGGAATTCGTGCGCACCCGGGTGGCGCCGCTCGACGCCGGGCGCCGGCTGGAGGACTTCGCGCCGGGAATGCTGCGCGCGATGTTCGCGCCCGGCATCACCAACGAGGCGACCGACCTCGTCATTCGCGTGGTGTCGCAGATGAAGCCCGAGACCTTCCGCGCCGCGATCGAGGCGGTCACAAGGTTCGACGCCCGCGATGTCCTGCCGAAGATGTCGGTGCCGGTGCTCTGCCTTGCCGGGGGGCACGACCTGTCGGCGGCGCCGCCCAAGGTGATGGAAAAGATGGCCGCCAAGATCGCTGGCAGTGAGTATCAATGCATGGATCACGTCGGCCATTTCGGCTGGGCGGAAGATCCCGAAGACTACAACGCGCGCGTTCTCGGCTTTCTCAGGGCCCGGATTCCGGCCGCCGCCAGGGCGATGAGCGATGCCGCCGTCAGCGCCTGAACCGCGCCCGGCTGCGGGATCCGCGTTGCGCTTTCACACGCGGGAAGTGCTGCGGTTCGGCGATCAGGACAGTCAGGGCCACGTGAACAACGCCGTCTATTCCACGCTGTTCGAATCCGGCCGCGTGGCGTTCCAGACCGCGGGAGATGGCCTGGTTCCGGGGTCGGGGCAGGCGGTCGTGCTGGCCTCGATCACCATCGATTTCCTGCGCGAACTGCATTGGCCCGGAACCGTCGACCTCCGGCTCGGCATCTCGCAGATCGGGCGCAGCAGTTTCGGCTTCGCCCAGGAGATGTGGCGGGGTGATGTGCTGGTCGCGCGGGCCCGGTCGACGCAGGTGGTGATCGACCGGGCGACGCGGCGGCCGACGCCGTTGTCGGATGGACAACGACGACAACTGGAACCGTGGCTCGCACGCTGACAAATACAATAAACGGACCTTACTTTTTCGGAGGCTCCCCGCTCGTTATGGCGTGGCGTCACCGTTTATCAGCCTCTTTTCGTTCATTGAGTGCCGAAGTTTCCCTGAAACGCATCGAAGATCCAGCATTGTCTCTTTTCACAACGGTTCGTTAAATGTATCTTGATGACGGGAGATCAGGCGAATCACACGCGTCGCCTGCCGCCAGTCAGGCGGGACAACCGAGGGAGGAACCCACATGAACATCCGGACCATCGTCACCGGCAGCCTTGCCGCCAGCGCGTTCGCCTTGTCGGCCACCGCCGTGCAGGCGCGCGAGCTGAGCCTTGCGACCTACATTCCCGCCAGCGCATCCTTCGTGACCGGCCTGCTCGAACCCTGGGCCGCCTGGATCAACGAGCACGCCAACGGCGAGTTCACGGTCGAGGTCTTTGCCGGCGGAACCTTGGGCCGCGATCCCAACCAGCAGGATCGCCTGGTGTCCTCGGGCATCGCCGACATGGCCGTCATCGTGCCGGGTCGCAATCTGGGCGCCTATCCGCATTACGCGATGTTCGAGCTGCCCGGTTTTGCCCGCAGCGCCGACGAGGGCAGCTATGCCGCCTGGCAGATGCACCTGGATGGCACGCTGCAGACCGGCGAAAACCTGCAGATTCTGACCGTCTGGACCACTGACCCCTATACGGTTCACACGATGAACCCTGTCAACGGCCTCGGCGACATCGCCGGCCGGCGGCTGCGTGTGCTGGGCCAGACGCAGACGGATTCGGTGCTGGCGCTGGGCGGCGTGCCGCAGGCGGTCAGCATCACCGAGACGCCCGAGGCGATCAGCCGCGGCACCCTGGACGGGTCGCTGGCCGACTGGGCGGTTTTCGACATCTTCCACATCGGCGAAGTGGCGACCCACAGCTACACGCTGCCGCTGGGCGTGCTCGCCATGTCGATCGCCATGAACCCCGACAGCTATGCCGGGCTCTCGCCCGAGGGCCAGGCGGTGTTGGATCAGGCCGGCGAGGTCTGGCAGGATCTGGTGGTCAGCTATTACGGCGAAGAACGCGGGCGTATCATCGAGGAATACACCGGCCGCGGGCATGTGATCGTCGAGGCGGACGATGCCGCCATCGAGGCGCTGCTGCAGGTGACCTCCGGCCTTGAAGGCGCGGCGCGGGTCTCAGTCGGCGATGCGGTGATGGATGCCTATGTCGCGCGCCTGAACGAGCATCGCGCGATGCAGCACTGAACCCGGTTTCAGGAGTGGCAAATCATGTCCCGATTCATTGACCGGCTGCAGACGCTGGGCGAACAGATCAGCAAGCCGACGGCCATCATCGGTGTGCTGGGGCTGTTGATGATCGCGCTCGTCACCATCGCCACGGTGGTTGCGCGCGCGGTGTTCAACTACCCGATCATCTGGGGGCATGATTTCGCCACGCTTGTCATCATCATCGTCGTCGCCACGTGTTTTCCGACCGGCGTCATGCTCAGGAAACACGTGGCGATCGAGTTCCTGGGCAACGCGCTGGGCGGAAAATGGTCCCGGCGGCTCGATTTCTTCGGCGCGCTGGTCACCTCGGCTGCGCTGAGTGTGCTGGCCTGGCGCATGACGGTCATCGCCCAGGAGGAAACCGCCTACAACACCAGCACCATCGTCGCCCAGATCCCGACCGGTCCGGTCTGGTGGCTGGCGGCGATCCTGGTCTGGGCCTCGGTTCCGCTGCAGTTCATCGTCACGCTTCACATCATCGCCGGCTCGCGCCCGGACGCGGCCAAGGAAGATCACCCATGACCCCCGAAATCATTGGCCTCCTGGGTGTGGCCGCGCTGCTGCTGATGATCGTGCTGCACGTTCCGATCGGCATTTCGATGGGCGTGGCGGGTGTCGTCACCTTCGGCTTCCTGCGCAACTGGAATGCCGCCTTCTCGATCGTCGGCGCCGAGGCCTCGACGGTGTTCGCCAGCCTCGAACTGGCGATCATCCCGCTGTTCCTGATCATGGGCAGTTTCGCCGCCTCGGGCGGCATGGGGCGCGACATCTACCGTCTCGCCTATGCGTTTCTCGGCCACTACCGCGGCGGCCTGGCGCTGGCGACGATCGGCGGTTGCGCCGGCTTCGGCGCCGTCTGCGGCTCGTCGATCGCCACGGTATCGACCATGACGCAGGTTGCCCACGGCGAGATGGTGCATCGTGGCTACGCGGCCTCGCTGTCGAGCGGCAGTATCGCCGCCGGTGGCACCCTGGGCATCCTGATCCCGCCCTCGGTGATCATCGTCCTCTACGCCGTGCTGTCCGAGCAGTTCATCCTGACCCTGTTCACCGCCGCGCTGATCCCCGCCGTCGTCGCCGTCCTCGGCTACATGGCGGCGATCCGTATCTATGTCGCGCTCTACCCGGACGCCGGCCCCGCCGGTTCGCGTTCGACCTGGCGCGAGCGGGTGGAGGCAGTGCGCGAAAGCTGGGCCACGCTGATCCTGGCCGGGGTCGTTGCCGGCGGGATCTATTCCGGGGTCTTCACGGTCACCGAATCGGCCGCGGTCGGCGCGGTGCTGGCGGTGGCGATCGCCGTGCTGCGCGGCAGGGTTTCGGTTGCCGAGTTCTGGCGCAACCTGCACTCGACGGCGGCGACCAGCGCCATGCTCTACGTCATCCTGATCGGCGCCAACGTGTTCAGCTATGCGCTGACCCTGTCGCGGCTGCCCGACAACATCGTCACCTGGATCGGCGCGCTGGACGTGCATCCGCTGATGGTCATCGCCGTGCTGATGGTGATCTACGTCATCCTCGGGGCCCTGTTCGACACCGTCTCGGCGATGGTATTGACCATGCCGTTCGTGTTTCCGCTGGTTCTGAACCTGGGGTTCGATCCGATCTGGTGGGGCATCGTCATGGTGATGGTCATCGAGATCGGCATGATCACCCCGCCGATCGGCATCAACGCGCTGATCATCAAGTCGATGATCCCCAACAGCCGGCTGAGCGACATCTACGCTGGCATCGTGCCGTTCCTGTTGTCGGACCTCGTGCGCCTGTCGCTGGTCATCCTGTTCCCGGCCCTGACCCTGTGGCTGCCGACCCTCCTTGATCTGCCGCGGTGATCGAAATGTGTGAACGGAGGGGGATACTTGACAGTCTGCGGCGATCTTCTGCCAAGTGTCGCGGCACAGTGACGAGGGCGAATCCATGACCGAAGTCGTCGAACAAGGCCTCGTTGCCAAGTACTCGGTGGTCCGCGCGCTGGCGCTGATCGGCGACGGCTGGACGCTGCTGATCCTGCGTGCGGCGTTTCGCGGAACCCGTCGTTTCACCGACTGGCAGGAAGAACTCGGCGTGCCCAAGGCGGTGCTGTCGAACCGGCTCGAGCGTCTGGTCGAGGCGGGGGTGTTCCGCAAGGCGCCGACCCTGGCCGGCGGCAAGCGCATGGAATACCACCTGGGCGAGGCCGGGCTCGCGCTGTGGGAACCCCTGAGCGCGATCTTCCGCTGGGCGAACCAGTGGACGCGCGACGAGACCCACGACCGGCTCTGGTTTCATCACACTGTCTGCGGCCAAGATTGCGATCTGGTCATCAGTTGCGGCACCTGCGCGCAGCCGCTGACGCCGTTCAACACCTTCGCCGAACCCGGGCCCGGGGCCGGGCTGGAACACCGCGTCGAGGCCCATTCGCGCCGCCGTGCCAATTCTGCCGCCCGCCATGGCGAGCAGTTCCTGGGGTCCGCCGAGGTCATGGCGATGTTCGGCGACATGTGGTCGCCGGCGATCATCGCCAGCGCCTTTCGCGGCATCCGCCGGTTCAACGACCTTGTCGCCTATCTGCGGATCCCGCCGCTGGTCCTGTCGATGCGGATCAAGGAACTGCTGGCGCTGGGCGTGCTGCGACGCAAGTCGGTCGAGGACAGCGAGCGCTACGAGGCCTTTCACCTGACGCGCAAGGGATTGGACCTGTTCGCCTATATCGCCATGCTGGCGAAATGGGGGGACCGCTGGTGCGACGATCCGTCCGGCGTGCCACTGGTCTTCAACCACCGCACCTGCGGTCATGAATACACACCGATGTATCGCTGCTCGGTCTGCGGTGGCCGGGTGAACCGCTCGGATATCCGCCTCTTGGGCACATACAGCTAGATCGCTCCGGCTTTGAAGGGTCAGCACCCGGCGACGGGGGGCCTTGCCATGGCCGATTGAAACCCAGGGTCCAGAACCCCATCCAAGGAGAACACCGATGTCCGATCGCCATGGTCGCGCCGAACTGCGGGCGGAGTTGCTGCAGCGCCTGAACACCACGCTTCCGGCCGTGGTCGCGCCGATGTTCCTGGTCAGCGGCCCGGCGCTGGTGGCGGCAGCTTGCGCCAGCGGCATGGTGGCGGCCTTTCCGTCGCTCAACGCCCGGACCACGGAAGAATTCCGTGACTGGCTGCGCCAGTTGCAGGAGCAGCGGACCCCAGACAGCGCCGCCTTCGCCGTCAACCTGGTGACGCACCGCTCGAACCCCCGGTTCGCGGCCGATCTGCAAGCCTGCATTGAGGCACGCGTGCCGCTGATCATCACCGCGCTGGGCAGCCCGGCCCCGGCGGTCGAGGCGGTGCAGGACTATGGCGGGCTGGTGTTTGCCGACGTCAACACCCCGGCCCTGGCGCGCAAGGCGGCGGCGGCGGGCGTCGACGGGCTGATCCTGGTGTGCTGTGGCGCTGGCGGGCACACCGGCACGCTGTCGCCCTTTGCCTTCGTCGATGAAGTGCGGGCGTTCTTTGACGGGCCGGTCGTGGTGGCGGGCGGGATCAGCACCGGCGGCGCGATCCGTGCTGTTCGCGATCTTGGGGCCGATCTGGCCTATCTGGGGACGCGATTCCTGGCCGCGACGGAAAGCCTGGCCGTCGATGATTTCAAGGACATGGTGGTTGCCTCGGACTTTGGCGACATCATCGCCACCGATGCGATCACTGGCGCCCTGGCCAACAAGCTGCGCCCCAGCCTGATCCGCGCGGGCATCGCCCCGGATACGCTGGTTTCCGGAAGAGCCTTTGATTTGTCGCAACTCGACAAAAACACGCGCAAATGGCGCGATCTCTGGTCAGCCGGGCACGGGGTTGGCGCCGTCCGCCGCACCGAACCCGCTCATGACATCATCGCCGCCTTGAAAGACGGGTATCACGGTCTGGTGCGGTAGCACGCACCGCGGGGCATACGGGTGTTCCGCGGCTACGTCGGCCGGTTCAGACCGACCGCAGCAAGGCACGGGCCTCCGAAACGGTCGAGGTGCCGATCGCCCGCAGGGTTCCGTCGATGATCAGCGCCGGGACGGTCCGCGCGCCGGCCTCGACCACGACCCTGCGGCCCGCCGGGTCGGCGACGTCCAGCACCTCGAGCGTCAGGCCCTCCAGCGCCGCCGCTTTCGACCACAGCGCTTCGGCTGCCGGGCAGGTCGGACACCATTGCGAAACCAGAAGCTGAACTCTCATGATGCATCGCCTTCGTTGTCAAGCGCGCCGGAGCCGGGGGCCCAGACTTGACATAGATCAAGGCTTGGCCGCAAAACACATGGTCATTATCATATATGATCACAATTGGCAAAGCCTTCACCCAGGACCACCGGCGGCTGGAAGCAGAGCTTTCAGGCACTTTCGGGTCGATCGAGGCCGCGGACTGGCGGGCGGCATCGGCCGGTTTCGCCCGGTTCCGGCAGGGGATCGAGCGGCATATCGAGATCGAGGAACAGGTGCTGTTTCCGGCCGTCGAAAACGGCGTGGAGACCCCGCTGACGGCGATCCTGCGCAAGGGGCATCGTGACCTGAAGGTGTTCTTCGACGAGGTGGAGGACGCCATACACGAGCGCGACCAGGGCGAGGCGCTGCGCAACATTTCGGCGATGCGCGCGCTTCTCGAACTGCACGACAAGAAGGAAGAGGCCGAACTCTACCCGGCAGCG
>JBFHFG010000015.1:0-14483 GCA_041583815.1 Halovulum sp. | reverse complement strand
GCCGTACAGCACCAGCACGAAGGCGATGCTGTCGTCGTGGTCGAAATCCTCGATCCCGGCGGCGCGCAGCCCCTCGATCACCGAAAGCGGGTGCGCGGGGTTAGGGTCGCGTCCGTCGCGGGCCAGGTTCAGCAGTTCGGTGAAGATGCCGTCCAGGCGGACCAGTTCGCGCAGGGGGCGGATCGGGGCCAGGATGTCCTGCAGGTCCGGCGCGACCTTGTCGAAGCGGGCGTCGTCCTTCGGCAGCACGCCCAGCACCGGCTTGGTCACGTTGCGGAACACGGGCATGGCGAAATCGTGCACCAGGTCGGGCTGCTCGGCGGCGGCGAACTGGTCCACCGCACGTGCGACGGCATCGTCGATCACCGGCTGCCAGGCGCGCAGTCGGTTGTTGCCCAGCACGTCGGCGACGATCTTGCGGGCCTGCGCGTGGCGCGGGCCGCTCATGAAGAACATGGCGTTGCGCGAAAAGCGGATGCCGTGTTGCAGGTCGCGCCCGGTGATGTCCTGAAGCTGTTCCAGAAAGCTGGTCAGGTCGGGCGGCGTGAACGCGTCCAGGTCCGTCGCGATGCCGCGTGCGGTGGCGTATTCCTTGATATCCCACAGCTTGGCGGTCGAGCGGCCGGAGGCGGGTGCCGGATCGCAGGGCAGGACCGCCGGCGCGTGAAAGCCCGCTGTGCCCCGGAACTCGGCCTGAGACCGCAGGACGTACATGCGTGGGAAGCGGCCGGCCAGGGCCGGAACGGCCTGCCGGGCCAGCAGCCGCGTCATCGACTCGAGCAAGGCATCGGTGCGGGGCGCGGCGGGGATGGACCCGGCCATCAGGCCACGGATCGCGCGCGCCAGCGCACGCTCGGATGCGGTGCCGGTCCACTGATCTTCGCGTGTCGCGGCCCAGTCGCGGTTGTCCCGCAGCAGCAAGTCCCAGACCAGGGCCGCCAGTGCCTGCGCCGCGCCGTAGAGGTCAGCGACGACCGCGGCAGGGTCCGGCCCCGCCAGCGGCGCGGTGCCGGTGTCCGCGGGCGTGCCGATGTCCTGAAGCAGGGAGTCGAGCGTGCGCGCGTCATCCAGGTCCCAGTGCGCCGGGTCCAGGTTTCTCAGCGCCAGGATCAGCGCCTGCACCGGTTCGGCGGCAGCATCCGGCAGGCCGGTGGCGCGGGCGAGGGTCGCGGCGAACAGCGGGTCGATGAAATCGGCGATCAGGTCCGGCTTGGCAGCGGCCTGCAATCGGTCGAGGCTGGCTGGCAGGTGTACCGCGACGGCGGCGTCCAACTGTGCCTTGCCGGGCGCGTCCAGCGGCTGCGCCGCAAAGCCTTCGGCCCGGTGCCGGTCCAGCGCGGCGACAAGGCGGGCCAGCGCGGGCAGCCCGCCGACGGTGGCGGCGGTGCGCAGGATCGTCAGCCCCTCGTCGCCCAGGGCGGGTGGAATGGCGGGTGTGAAGTCGGTCTGCGCCACGGAGTTCATGCGGATACCATCGGTTCGGAGGCGGGCGTCCGGGCGACGATGTCGCCCTCGGGCGGCGGTGCGCCGTCGCGCCAGGCCTGGGCGATGGCCACCCGGCGAATCTTGCCGCTGCTGGTGCGTTCCAGCGTGCCGCGCTTGAGGATGGCGATATGGGCCAGGTGGATTCCGTATTCGCCGAGCACCATCCGGCGCATGGCGGCAAAGGTGGCCTCGGGGTCAGGGACGGTATCGTCCTTGCCCGCCAGTTCCACCAGCAACACGGCCTGATCGTCGGCGCCATGGCGGATCGGGAAGACCGCCGCGCCGAACGGGTTCAGCCCTTCGGCCTGTGCGCAGGCCAGCCACTCGATCTCGCTTGCGGCGATGTTGCGCCCGTTGCTGATCAGCATGTCCTTGATGCGGCCGGTCACGTAAAGCCAGCCGTCCCGGATCACGCCCAGGTCGCCGGTGCACAGCCAGGTGCCGCCGTCGTCGTCGGCCTGGTCGGCGCGGCGCGCGGCGAAGGTCTGCGCGGTCTCGTCGGGCAGGTTGGCATAGCCGGTGCCGCGCGACGGTCCGGCCAACCAGACCTCGCCCTGTGTGCCTTCGGGAAGCGGGGTGCCGGTGTCGGGTGACAGCACGGCGACGCCGGGGGCGGTCAGGTCGGACAGGCGGCAGGGATGGGTGTCGCCGAAGCTGTCCGGCGGGGTGGTGCCGTCCTCGTGCTGGCCGCCCGCGAACAGGGTGTATTCAGCCATGCCGTAGCAGGCGAAGACCGCGTTCGGGTCCAGCCCGCAGGGGGCGAACTTGTCACGAAAGGCGTCCAGCAGCCCCGCCGGGATCGGCTCGGCCCCGCAGAAGGCGGTGGTCCAGGTGGACAGGTCCAGCGTCGCCAGCGTCTCGTCGTCGATGCGGTCGACGCATTGGCGATAGGCGAAGGCGGGGGCGCCGCTGGTGGTGGCGCGATGGTCGCTGATCGCGCGCAGCCAGAACCCGGGATCGCGGATCGCGTCCAGCGGGTTCATCTGCACGCTGTAGACGCCCTGAAGCAGCGGGTAGATGATCCCGCCCATCAGTCCCATGTCGTGATAGTGCGGCAGCCAGTTGACGTTGCGCGTGCCGTCGCCCAGCCGCCAGGACCGCTGCACGAGGTCGTTGTTGGCGACCACCTGGTCGGGGTGGATCATCACGCCCTTGGGAAACCGGGTCGAGCCCGAGGTGTACTGCACCACTGTGGGCGGTTCGTCGTCGCGCACCCAGCCCGCGCTGTCCGTGGCCGGGGCGACTGGCGCGACGGTGCCGTCGGGCGTCATCGACAGCACATGGCAGGGCAGCGGCTGCGCACCGTCGTCGGACAGGTGCTTGACCAGGTTCTTCGTCGCCTCGGGCGCGCCGATCAGCGCGCAGGCGCCGCTGTCGCGCACGATGTGGCGGAAGCGTTCGGCCTGGCCTCCGGCGCGGGGCAGGGCGACGGGGGTCAGCGTGACCCCGTGCAGCAGGCCCGTGATCAGTGCGACCAGGAAGCTTTCGCCGGGTGGCAGCGCCAGGACCAGCCGCAGCGGGCCGTCGCCCAGTTCCCGCCGCCATGCTTCGTGCAGGCGCGCGGCGCGGGCGATCAGGTCGGTGCCGCTTAATGCCGTGGCGCGGTTCGCCCCGATGCGCTTGAGGACGGTGAACTGCGTGTCATCTCCGCGGTCTTCGAGCCTTTGGCGCGCCAGCGCCTGCAGCGCGGTCATGCGGGCTCCATCTGGGGTTGGACGGCGTCCTTCGGATCCAGCAGCCCGCGCAGCAGCAGGTAGCGCCAGGGCGCGGCGGACAGGTTCTGGTTCTCGGGCGCCGAGGACATCACCGCCTCGACATGGGCCAGGTAGGCCGAGGTCCAGCGGTCGTACCAGTCCTGCCGCGCCTCACCCGGTTGGGCATCCGGCAGACGCTGGATGTCGAAGACGATCCGGCCATCGCGCCAGTAGGGCTGGAACATGAAGGTCGGGATCTTCATCTCCTGGCTCAGCTTGGCGGTGGTGTTCGGGATCTGCATCGGGATGCCGAACAACTTGCCGTTGCCGACGGCGTTGGCGGGGCCGAATACCATCTGGTCGGCTGCGGTGTCCGAGGTGATGAACATCCGATAGCCGCGGCGAAGCGACGTCACCGCCTGAACCGCCGCCCGATTGTTGTCCCCGAGGAACGAGATCACCGGAACCTGGGTCACGCCGCGATGCCTGCCCGTCATCATGTAGATCGACTTGGGAATGAAATGCGACGCAGCATAGCCCGCGTATGGCCCGGAATGCGAGGTGACGCAGATGAACGGCTTGTCCTCGTCCAACAGGTCGCGCAGCGGCGACAGGTCCGGTTCTTCGATGTATTCCAGAAGGTCTTCGATCAGTGCCGGGGTGCGCGAGAGAACGCGATGCGCATCCGTCGCCTTCAGGACGGCATCGCGCCAAGCCTCGAAACCCATCGACTTGTCACGGGCGACCGACCAGGCAAGCCGCATTGCAGGCCAGTGAGCGAACGGAACCGGCCCGTCCTGGTCGAACACCAGCGCCAGCTTTTCGGGCGTGGCCACGTTTTCGTGGTCGGGCGTTCCGATGTTGTCACCAGGGTCGCGCCGCCCGCCCGATGCCTCGTCAGCGCGGATATATTCCAGGAAATCCTTCGCGCTCGTCGGGTCCTGGGTCCGCCAGCGTTCGGCCACGGTACGGGCCTCGTCAAAGCGTTTGAGATCGGTGAGCGAGAAGATCTGGTATCGCCGATGGTATACCGGGCAGTCGTCGATATCCATCCAGTGGCGCGCGTACTCGATGACTTCTTCGATGCGCGATTGGCGCTGCAATACCGTGCTGATCTCGGTGTCGGGGAAGCGCAGGCCGATCTCTCGCCAATGCTCGAACAGGGCGCTGGCCTCTTCATGGCGCCCCATCAGGTGCAGGTCCATTGACAGCCGGATCGCGATGCGGATCTGCCGTGGGAACTCGTCGGCGATCAGGTCATATCGCATCTGGATACCGCGCTCGACATTGCCCAGCGAGGTCTCGATCCCGGCCAGTCGTTGCCGGGCCTGCGGATGGCCCGGAACATATTCGAGATAGCGCTCGACAAGTGTCTTGGCGTCGTTGGTCCGGCCGAAGCGCAGCAGCAGGTCGGCGGCCGCAAGCCAGCGCCGGGTATCCGGTTCGTCGTCGGTGCCGAGTTCGGACCAGTACGAAAGCGCCTTGGCGAACTGGCCGAGGGTGACTGCCATGTCGCCCAGTTGAAGCGCGCGCCATTTTTCCGACCGGTCGCTTGCGTTTTTCAGGTCGGCCTCGAGTTCATCGACGATGAGTTCCAGCTCTTCCTTGCTTGCGCCCTCGGCGCGGGACAGGTGCGCAAGCCCCAGCCGCGCGTTCATGTTGTACGGGTCGATCTGAATTGCCTTTTCCGCCATCGCGCGGGACGTCTCCAGGTCGCGCAGGTGCGCCGCGTTCGTGCCGAGAGCGATGGTGGCGTTGATATTGTCCGGATCGCGCTTCAGGACGTCGCGGCAGGACTGAGCCGCGGAGCGGAATCGGCCGATCTCGGCATAGAGGCTTGCCATGAATTGGTGAGGCTGCGCTTCGTCCGGATATTTCTCTGCGGTCGCCTTCGCCAGATCGAGCGCGGGAAAAACGTCGCCGCGCGCGATCAGCGTCTCGATCTGCGCGTAAGCGACGATAGGCGCGTCCGGTTCGACCATGACGGCCCGCGCGACCAGCGTGTCGGCGGTGGCGAAATCCGACATTGCGTTTGCGATCCCGGCGCGTTGGCGCAGGGCGCTCAGCATCATCGGGTCCGATTCGAGGATCTGGTCCAGCGTTTCCGCGGCTTCGTGCAGGCGGCGCATGGAGCGGTAGGCGGCGACGATCCGAAGGGCGAAGCGAACGTCATCCGGCCATTTCTTGCCAGCCTCGCGCGCCAGGGCGATCGCCTTGCCCGGCTCGCACTCGGCTATCAGGTGGTCGATCTGGTCCAGGCTGGCGCGCGGCCACTTCGGTAGGTTTGAATTTCCTTTGGACATGAATAGTCGTCGCCCCCTGCGATTGCCGCCACGTCAGCTTTCTAGACAATAAACATGGTCCGGTCCACGCTCCCGTCCTGCGGGAATCGTGCGGATTGTCGCATTGGTTAGCGGGCCGATGACTGTGCGCAGATGCCACGTAGCAGCGCCGCGCCGGGTGGTGCGTCGCGGCGTCGCAGCCGCAAGGGGCGCGCGGAGGTCCGATCGGAGGATTGCATACTTGTGCATGCCGCCCCTTGCGCGGAACCGGGCTTGGGTTCAAAAGGGCGGGGCATTGACCAGAACATTCGATTCACACCCCGATCTATTGTCCCAGGGCCCGATGGCCGCCTTGCTGCTGGCGTTCGGCCTGGCCGGCGGCTTGTTGGCGCAGCTTGTCGGACTGCCGATGCCGTTCCTGGTTGGGGCGCTGACGGTCTCGGGCGCGTTCACCATTCTTGCCTACAACATGGCCGGCAGGCGGGTGCACTTTCCGCAGAATCTGCGCAAGCTGTTCATCGGGTTCATCGGGGTGATGATCGGCTCGAACTTCTCGCGCGAGTTGATCTCGGTGTTGCCGTCGCTGTGGCTGGTGTTCGCGGCGATGCTGGTCTTCGTCGTGGTGACGCACACGCTGGGCTATGTCTTCTTCAGGCGGGTCGGGCGCTATGACCCGGTGACCGCGCTGTTTGCCGCCATGCCCGGCGGGCTGATCGAGGCGGTGACCCTGGGCGAGGCCGCCGGCGGCGATGTCCGGGTGCTGAGCGTCCAGCATTTCGCCCGCATCGTCATCGTGGTGCTGACGATCCCGTTCCTGTTCCTGCTGTGGACCGGGGAAACGGTGGGCAGTGCCTCGGGGCAGGCTTTCACGGTGGGCGAATGGGGCGTTGTCGACCTTGTCACGATCGCCGCGCTGGCGGTGGGCGGGCTGCTGCTGGGGCCTTTGCTGCGGCTGCCGGCGGCGCACATGATGGGCCCGCTGCTGCTGAGCGCGGTGGTGCACGGCAGCGGCCTGACCGCCACCGTCAGCCCCGCCTGGCTGCTGAGCCTGTCGCAGTTGGTGATCGGTGTCGGCCTTGGCACGATGTTCACCGGCGTCACCCTGCGGATGATCCTGCGCACGTTCGGCCTGGGGGCGGTGTCGGTGGCGATCATGCTGGCCGTGGGGACCGCGTTCGCCGAGGTGCTGCACCAGTTGATGCCGCTGTCCTTCGACGCGCTGTTCATCAGCTTTGCCCCCGGCGGCGTGACCGAGATGGGCCTTGTCGCGCTGAGCCTTGGGGTCAACCCGGTGATGGTGTCCGCAAACCATCTGTTCCGCATCACGCTGACGGTGTTCGTCGTCAACCTGGCCTACCGCCGCCTGGGTTTCGAGCAATCGGCGCGCAGCGCGGGCCGCGACGTCTGATCGCTCAGACCGCCGGCGCGGGCCGGGGTTGCCGCAGGTTCCACGCGAACAGCGCGACCACCGCCGCCGTCCCGGCCAGTTGCACAAGGATGCTTGTCGGCCACAGGCAGGCGACCCCGGCTGCCAGCGCCAGCGCGCGGCCGACCAGGCCAAGCGGCCGTTCCATGCACCCTTGCAGGCCCGCCGCCAGTGCGTAGATCCCCACCACCGCAAAGGCGAACACGGTCATCGCGGCGACCGGGTCACCTGACAGCAGCGGCGTATAGGCGAACAGGACCGGCACTATGTACAGGCCCTTGGCCAGTTTCCAGCTGGCCACTCCGGTGGCCATGGCAGGTGACTTGGCGATTGCCGCGGCGGTGAACGCCGCCAGCGCCACAGGTGGCGTCACGTTGCTGTCCTGGCTGAGCCAGAAGATGATCATGTGCGCCGACAGCAGCGCGGCCAGCGCCGCCTCGGCCGGAACAACCTGGTCGCGCAGCGGGGCGGCAACCTCGAGCGGCAGGTTGCGGACGATTTCCTGCGCCTCGGCGAAGGGGATCGGGCCGGTCAGGCGCGGCATCAGGTCGGGCGAGGCCAGCATCAGCACCGCCTGCGCCTGAGGTCCCAGTTCCCCCGCCGACAGTGCCGCGATCACCGCCCGGTCCGAGATCATTCCGGCCAGTGCCGGGGCAGACAGCGTCGCCAGCACGATATAGGCCGCCGTCACCGGCAGGCCCATGCCCAGGATCAGGCTGGCCAGCGCGATCAGCACCAGCGCCACAAGAATGTTGCCGCCCGACCAGCCGGCGATCATCAGGCTGAACGTGTTGCCGATCCCGGCGGTTGCGATCACGTTGACGATCAGCCCGACGGCGCACAGCAAAACCGCGGTCATCACCATGTTCCGCGTGCCCAGCGCCAGCGCGCGCCAGACCTGTCGCGGCCCCATCCGGTTCTGCGTCAGCCAGCTGGAGGCGATCACCGCAAGGATCCCGCTGACGGCTGCGAATGTGGGGGTATAGCCGCTGACCAGCAGGCCGATCAGCAAGGCGATGGGAATGACGAAACTGGCGCCGCCCTTGGCAAAGGCGGATCCCAGCGTCTCGCCGTCCGAGGGCATCGGCGCCAGGTTCAGGCGCTTGGCCTCGATCCGGACGAAGAAGGCGACCGACAGGAAGTACAGCAGCGCGGGCAGGGCGGCGACGGCGACAATGGTCTCGTAGCTGATGCCGGTGAAGCTGGCCATGACGAAGGCTCCGGCGCCCATGATAGGCGGCATCAGTTGCCCCCCGGTCGAGGCCGCTGCCTCGACCCCGCCGGCGAAGGCGGGCTTGAACCCGGCCTTCTTCATCAGCGGGATCGTGATCACCCCGGTCGATGCGGTGTTCGCCACCGCCGAACCCGAGATCGTGCCGGTCAGTCCGCTGGCGATCACCGCGACGATGCCGGGGCCGCCGACCAGCTTTCCGGCGACGGCGCGGGCCAGCGCGATGACGAACTCTCCCGCGCCCGATTGCAGCAGGAAGGCCCCGAAGATGATGAACAGGAACACGTAGGTCGACGAGATCCGGGCGATGGTGCCGAACATCGCGTCGTCGCCATAGATCGAGCGGAAGATCACCGTCTCCCAGCTCAGCCCCGAGAAGCTGAAGACGCCGCCGATCCACGATCCCCAGACCGCGACATAGGTGATCGCCAGCACGATCAGCGTCGGGATGACGAACCCGGTCAGCCGCCGGGTCAGCTCGATCGCGCCAAGGATGCAGATGATCGCGGCGGTCCAGTCGATTGCCGACAGTTTCACGCCCCGGTCGTAGATCGCGTTCTCGGCCTGGGCCAGCCAGATCGCCGACAGCGCGATTGCCGCGCCCAGCACCACGTCGAACAGCAGCGGCAGGCGCGCGGAACGTGGCGTGCGACCGGTCATCGGCGTGATGACCGCCGCCAGGAAGGCGAACCCGGCGAAGTGCAGCGCGTTGCGCGTCAGCTCGGACACCACGGGGTCCATCGCGACGTACAGGTGCCATACCGCGATGAGCACGCACAGCGCGGTCAGGCCATGTACCGCCCACACGGGCAGGTCACGCAACGGGGCGGGCGAGGTATCCTCGGGGGTGTCGGGTCCGGTCATGTTGTGGCGGCCGCCGGTGCGGAACCGGCGGCCATGGCCTTGCCTACTGGGCCTTCAGGCGGTCGGGGATCTGCACCCCGGCCTCTTCATAGTAGCGCTGCGCGCCCGGATGCAGCGGCAGCGGCAGGCCCGCGATGGCCTTCTCGATTGCCATCGCCTTGGTGGCGGGGTGGATCGCCTGCAGGAAGGGAAGGTTCTCGTAGATCGCCTTGGTGATCATGTAGACGTTCTCTTCCGACACGTCGGCGTTGGTCGCCAGGAAATTCGGCTGCGCGATGGTGGTCACGTCCTTGTCCAGGCCCGGATAGGTGCCCGCCGGGATCGTGTACGGGGTCCACAGCTCGCGCCCGCCGTCGGCCTTGGCCAGTTCCTCGTCGGTTACGCCCAGCAGGGTGATGCTGTCGCCGATCGAGGCGAAAAGCTGGCTGATCGCGCCCACCGGAACCCCGGCGGGGGTGCTGATGCCGGCCACCTGGCCGTCCTGCAGCGCCGAGGCCGAAGGGCCGTAGCCGCCGTAGACCAGTTCGTAATCGTTGTAGATGTCGATGCCCATGCCTTCCAGCAGCGCCGCGTTCGAGCCGATGGTGCCCGAGTTCTGGCTGCCCAGGGCCATGGCCTCGCCCTTCAGGGCGACCATGTCAGACAGGGTGCCCGACTGCGCCTTGTCGCTGGCGACGACGAAATGCTCGACGTTCTGCCACAGCATGGTGACCGAGCGCAGGTTCTCCTGCTTGCCCGACTCTTCAAGCGGACCGGTGCCGGTGGCGGCGAAATAGCCGTAGAGGCCCTGCAGAATGGCGAACTGCGCCTCGTCCTCGCGCAGCAGGCGCACGTTCTCGCCCGAGCCGGCCGAGTTGATGGCCGACATGCCGATGCCCTCGCCAGGCTGCAGCTTGACCTTGATCAGCGTCGCCAGCGCGACGCCCACCGGGTAGTAGGTGCCGCCGGTAGAGGCGGTCGCCAGGATATAGCTGGCTTCCTCGGCCTGGGCCTGCGGCGCGCTCAGCCCCGCGGCCGCGCCAAGTGCGACGACGGCGGCCGCCGCCCGTGCGATGATGTTCATGGATCCCTCCCGTTAGATCGAACTTGCCCCGGACCACGCCGGGTTACGCGAAAGACTAGCAACGGTTTCCGCCGCAAACCAAGACAAACCTTGCGGCATCGGCCGTTTGGCCGAGACCCGGCTTGGGGGTATGATGGGCAAAACGACCGCGCCGGAGCGCGCGGAACACCAACGGGAGAGGGACTGATATGACGGACACGAGCGCACCGCCGATGATGCCGGAACCGCAGGCCATCACCGTTGATGACGTAAGGGCAGCCCTGTCTGCCGGGTGGGCGGATTTCCGGGCCGCACCCGCATTTGGCCTGTTCTTCGGCGTAGTTTTCTCGGTCGTCGGCATCGTGATCTATGCGCAACTGGTGGTCTGGGGTTCCAGTTACTGGGTGCTTCCTATCATGGCGGGCTTTCCGCTGATCGGGCCATTCGCCGCCGTGGGTCTTTACGAGGTCAGCCGCCGGCGCGAAGTGGGCCGCGACCTGGACTGGGCCGGAATCCTGACCGTGGTCCGGCGCGAGCGGGGCAGCCAGATCCCGGCGATGGCCTTCGTGGTGCTGTTCTTCTACCTGGTCTGGGTCTACTTCGCGCACCTGATCTTTGCGCTGTCGTTCGGGCTGACGCCGTTGACGAACATCACCAGTTCCCCGGCAATCCTGCTTGGCGGGCCGGGGCTGACCATGTTGGTCGCGGGCACCATCGTTGGCGGTGGGCTGGCCGTGATCCTGTTCTCGATCACCGTGGTTGCGATCCCGATGCTTCTGGACCGGCGTATCGACGTGGTGACGGCGATGATCGCCAGCGTTCGCACTGTTCTTGTAAACCGGGGGCCGATGTTGGTCTGGGCTGCGATCATCGCCGGGCTGAGCGTGCTGGCGATGATCCCGATGTTCCTGGGCATGATCGTCGTGTTCCCGGTTCTGGGTCACGCGACCTGGCACCTTTATCGCCGCGCGGTAGAGCCGGCCGAGGGCTAAAGCCCCAGTAAAGCCCGCGCCCGAGTCAGCACTTGCTCGGGCGATCCCGATGCATCGACGACCTGCCATCCCTCGGGTGGCTCTGCGTGACGGGCTTGGCGTGCCAGCACGGCGGCGTCCGCGTCCGAGGCGTCGGGGCCGCGCCCCTCAAGCCGGGTGCGTGCCTGATCCGGCGGCAGGTCCAGCCACAAGCCGTGGAAGTGCACGCCCGCGTTCCGGGACAGCGCCGGGGCGCAGGCGCGGGCCTCGTCCCCCAGGAAGGTCGCGTCCAGGATCACCGGCAGACCGGCGCGCAAGGCCTGCCGCGCGTCGGCGGCCATGCGCGCCATCACCCGGCGGCCGATCCGGTCGGAATAGGCGCTTGCGGGCAGCGGCGTCTCGGGTGGCGCGCCCAGCAGCCTTTTGCGCACCACGTCCGAACGGATCACCACCGCCCCGGCCAGCGGCGCGATCTGCGGCGCCAGCGCACGGGCCAATGTCGACTTGCCGGTGCCCGACAGCCCGCCCGCCGCCAGCAGCACGGGGCGGGCGCGGCGCGACAGCGCGTGCCTTGCGAACTCCATGTCGCGCGCGGCCCGCGCCTCATCCCCGCGCGAGGCGGCAACCATCGCCCGCACCGCTGCCCGCATCGACAGGTAGAGCGGCAGCAGCGGTAACCCGCGATAGTCACCGGTGCGCGCCAGATAGCGGTTCATCAGCGCGTTCGCGAGCGGGTCCAGGCCCCGGGTCAGCAGGTCCATCAAGGTGAATGCGATGTCATAGAGTACGTCGATCGAGGCGATATCCTCGTTGAACTCGATCGCGTCGAAGGGCACGGGCCGTCCTTCGATCCGGACGATATTGCCCAGGTGCAGGTCGCCGTGACAGCGACGCACCCGGCCCGAACGGGCGCGGCGGTCGCACAGCGGGATCAGTGGCGTCAGCGCGTCCTGCGCCGCCGCATGCCAGTCGCCTGCCGCGCCCCCCGCAGCGTCGAGCGCACCTGCGATCTGGTCGATCCGCGCGCGCACGTCCCGCCCGTCCCCGAAGCCGGGCGTCATCGGCGCGCGGTCGTGCATCGCGGCGGTGCCGTCGGCCAGAGCCTCGATCATCGGGCGGTCCAGCGCACCTGCATCGGCCAGCCGGTCAAGTTCCTGCGCGCGGTCGAAGCGGCGCATCTTGAGCACCCAGTCCACCGGCTGCCCCGGACCGCCTAGCGTCAGCCGCGCACCGTCGCGGCAGACCGGCACAACGTCCAGGTAGAACGGCGCATTTCTGCCGTTCAGGTCCAGTTCCCACCGGCACAGGCGCTCACGCTCGGCAGGGTCGGAGAAGTCGAGGTAGTTGGTGCGGACCGCGCGCTTCAGCTTCCACGCCAGGTCGCCCGCAAGGAAGATCCGGCTGATATGGGTATCGACCCGCGTGACCGCCGCCCCGCCATGGGTGGCCGGATCTTCGAGAAAGGCGATCACCGCACGCTGCGCCTGCTCTGTCGCGATGGTCATGTCGTTCCCCCGGTCGTCGGAAGCGGCGATACGGTTCCTGACTACCGTGGCAGGGTCGCGTGGGCGTTGACCTGGGTCAACGGGTCAGCGCCCCGCACGGTCGGGGGATCGGAACAGCTTGGTCTCGCTGAACATCGACTCCAGTTCGTCGATGCGGCCGCGGCTGTCGTCCCAGTGGGTGCTTTGAACCTGGGCGATCAGCGCCTCGACGATGATCATCAGCGAGATCGTCGAATCCCAGTTCGACGGGGCCTCGACCAGCGCATTGAAGCTGAGGTCGGTCAGTTTCCCGATGGGCGAGCCCAACTGGTCGGTGAACAGGATGATCGTCACCCCGCGCTGGTGCGCCAGCCGGGCCAGTTTCAGCATGTCCTGTTCGTACCGGCGGATGTCGAAAAGGACCAGCAGCGACCGCTCGTCCATGTCCAGCAGGTATTGCGGCCAGACATTGGGCGACTGGGACAGCAGCGTGACGCCGGGGCGGATGATCTGAAGGTGGTTGAAGAAATAGTCGGCGTTCGAGCGGGTGATGCGCCCGCCCGCCAGATAGACAGGGCGCGCCGTGTCGGCCAGCAAGGCGGCGACCTTGTCGAACATGCCCGCGTCCAGCCGGTCGAGCGTATGCCCCAGGTTGGCCGAGATCGCCTTGGCGAACTGGTTCAGCACATGCTCGTCGGCGGCCTTGGCCTGCCAGACGTCGCGCTTGGACAGGGGTTGCTTGATCTGCTCGCCCACTTCCAGACGCAGCCGTTCCTGAAGCGCGGGGAAGCCGTCGAAGCCCAGCTTGCGGGCCATGCGGATGACAGTGGGGGTCGAAACCTCGGCCGCGCGGGCCAGTTTCGTGATCGATTGCAGCCCTGCCACGGGGTAGTCCTGCAACAGGGCATCGGCCAGCCGCCGTTCGGCCGGGGTGAACCCGCCCAACCCGTCCCGGATCATGTCTTTGACGACCAGCGCCTCGGCCATCCAGTGCCCCTTGTAGCGATTGTTATAGGCTAGGCGTCGTTTGTAGCAACGTCTACAGAAATCGTTGACAGACGTCATGCAGGCGTTCTTAACTCGCGCCATGACGCGTGACGCATCCCCCCTGATCGGTTCGGGCGAAGGCCCCGCGGCGGTGGTCGAGACCCCCGGCGGCGCGGCGCCTGTCGTGCTGATCTGCGAGCATGCCTCGAACCGGATCCCGGCGGCGCTGGACGGGCTGGGGCTGGACGCTGCGGCGCGGGTTTCACACGCCGCCTGGGACATCGGCGCGCTGGAACTGGCGCGGGCGCTGAGCGCGCGGCTGGATGCGCCGCTGGTGCGCAGCCGGATCTCGCGGCTGGTCTACGATTGCAACCGCCCGCCCGAGGCCCCCGGCGCGATGCCCGCGCGAAGCGAGGCGTTCGAGGTGCCCGGCAACCGCGACCTGACCGAGGCGCAGCGCGCAAGCAGAGTGCGCGATGTCTACCAGCCGTTCCGCGACCTGCTGACCCGGACGCTGGACGCCAAGGGGCCATGCACGGTGATTACCGTCCACAGCTTCACGCCGGTCTACGACGGGGTTTCGCGCACGGTGGAACTGGGGCTGCTGCATGACGCGGACCCGGCGCTGGCGCAGGCGATGCTGCGCGCCGCCCCGGGGCACCTGGACCTGATGACCGAGCTGAACGAACCTTATTCCGCTGCCGACGGCGTGACCCATACGCTGCGCGCGCACGCGACGCCGCGCAACCTGCCCAACGTGATGATCGAGGTGCGCAACGACCTGCTAGGCGATGCACCTGCCATCGAGCGGATCGCGGACGGGCTGGCAGGCATGATCCGCGCCAGCATCCCCGCCATGCAGGAGGCCGGGCATTGAGCGATACCGCGCAGCCCCCCGGCCCCTGGGGTCGCGCTGCCTTCGGCTATGTCCGCTGGGTGGACGGGTTCAACCGCCGCGTCGGGCGGATCATGATGTACGGGATCTTCGCGATGATGGGGATCCTGCTGTGGTCCTCG
>JBFHFG010000014.1:0-14561 GCA_041583815.1 Halovulum sp. | reverse complement strand
GGCGAAGAAGCCGAAGCTGACCAGCGCCAGCGCGGCGACAGCGTGCAGGATGTGGTTGTCGCGATTCAGCCCTTGCGGCGGAGGCAGCAGGACCTGCGCGGCAAGGTAGGTGGCGGGCAGGATCGCGTGGTGCAGCTCGGCCACCGACAGGAGCATGAAGACCGCCAGCGCATGAACGCGGGCCACCTGCGGCGCAAGCCCGGCGGCGCGTGCCATCATCAGTGCCAGGCCCGACGCCAGCGTAACCGCGCCAACCCGTACCACTGCGCCCATGGCCGAGGCATCGAGCGTGGATTGCAGGAAGATCAGCACGCCCATCGGCACGAACAGGTTGTCGAACCCGTGCCAGCTGTCGGCCTCGACCAGGGTGGCAAACCCGGCGATCGCTGCCGAGATCGCGATCACGTTCGCGCGCGGTACGTCGGTCAGCAGCAGCAGGCAGACCATCGACAGGATCAGTGTCAGCAGGAAGAAGATCGTACTGCCTTCCAGGCTCTTGCGGCCCAGCCCGGCGTTGTAGAACGTCCGACCATAGCGCAGTCCTGCCAGCGCCGCCGCGGCGTCGGCCACCGCAAGGATTGCCAGCGGCAGGACGTAGAGGATCGCGCGTTCCCCGTGCAGTGCGAAGGTCAGGGCCACGCCCAGAACCAGCAGGTAGTCGCCCCACGACTGGCGCTCGACCCCGTGTACGGCCTGTCCAAGACCCGCCAGCGCCTGTGTCCGCATCAGCGCCATCGCCACCGCCGTCAGCGCCAGAAGCAGCCAGACCTGCCATGCGTGCGGCAGCAGCCAGGGCAGGGCGATGGCCAGCGTGCCGGTCGCGACGTGTACGATCTTGCGGCGCAGCTCGGCCTCCCATCCGTGGGCGCGGGCCAGCCGGTTCAGGCCGAGGATCGCGGTCAGCATGGCCCCGATCAGCGCCACGACAGGGATCGCACCCGACAGCGCGGTCATCTGACTTCCTCGATCACCAGGTCGGAATAGAAGAACGCCATGTCCCGTGCCTTCAGCGTATCCTCGAGCGTGTCCAGCGTCCGGACCCGGTCTGCCAGGGCCTCGGGGCGGCGGCGCGGCGCCATCATGTTCCAGTAGACCAGCCGCGCGCCGGGCCGGGCCATGCCCAGCAGCCGCGCGTAGGCCGTGGCGGCCTCGTCCGGGGACATGTACTCGAAAATGTCGGACAGGTAGAAGCCGCCGACATCGCGCAGGTTCAGCGCTTCGACCCCGGCAAGGTGCGGCACGACGCGGTCGCGCCGATCCTGCAGGACCTGCCACGTTTCGGGGCGCCACGTCAGCGGCAGTGCGGCGCCGTGCGTGCCGTGGAAGATCCAATGCAGATAGGGGTTCTGCGACGGGTCCGTGTCCACGCCGGCGTGCCGCAGGCGGCGGAACACGTGATCGGCGGCCGAGCCTTCGACATGTTCGAAGAACGCCGCGTCGCGGCCCAGCCGCGCCATCACGAAGCGCGAGAAGAACAGGCGCACCAGCAGCCGCCAGCGCCAGGTGTCGAAGCGGGTTTCGAAGAAGTGCGCCCGAGTTTGCTGATCGCGCGGCTGGAACACCGCCCTGCGGGTGGCGCGCGTGTGGACCAGCGGCAGAAGGTATCGGGCGAACAGCCGGAAATAGCTTTCGAACTTGCCGACACCGCCTGCGCCATGCGCCACAACCTGCGGTCTCAGCACGGTCCAGAAGGCGCGGGTTTCGGACGGGGCAGCCTGCAACACCCGGTTCAGCAGCGCGCCGCGCCGGTCCGAGGGCTGCGCGCCCATCAGCTCCAGGAACTCGGGGTGGTCCAGTGTTTCAAGGGCCGCCAGCCGAAGGTTCAGACATTCAAGCTGCGCCGGGGACAGGTCGGCGGCATGTACCTTCGCCGGGTCCAGAAGCAGCAGCGCCAGCGCGTTGTCGCCCGAGGCGCAGACCGACACGAGCTGCTGTCCCGCTACGTCGCCAAGGGCGGCGGTCAGCACTTCGGCGTCTTCCCACGCCTGGGCATAGCGTACCCGGTCGAACCGGGCGCGGGATGCGACGGGGCTGTCAGTCATCCGTTTTCCTTACCACGCCCGAGCCGCCGTCGACCTCGATCATCTCGCCGCTATCGATCCAGGCGGTCGCGTCGGCGATGCCGACGACGCAGGGAATGCCCAGTTCCCGCGCGACGATGGCCGAGTGCGACAGAAGCGAGCCGCGCTCGACCACGATGGCCGAGGCATTGGCGAAGACCGCGATCCAGCCCGGATCGGTATTGGCGGCGACAAGGATCTCGCCTGCCTCCAGGCGTTGGGTCAGCGGGTCGCGGATCACGCGGGCGCGGGCGCGGATCACCCCGGCGGAACAGCCGGTGCCGGTGCGGGTATCGCCACCCTGGGCTGGCTGGGGGGCCGCAGCCGTGCCGCGCCCGACTTGCGTTGCGCCGCGCAGCAGGATCCGCTGCGGCGGGTCGGGCAATCTGCGCTGAGCATCGGACTCGGCCCTGCGCAGCGCCGCCAGCGCCTTCAGGTCGGGTGTGACCGCCGCGCCCTCGATCGTGCCCAGAACCTCGTGCACCGTCAGGTGAAAGATGTCGCGCGGATCGTCCAGCACGCCGAGGCCGTAGAACTCTCGCCCCATGGCCCGGAACACGCGGCGGGCCTGACCGAAGATCCTCGTGCGTTCGAAGCGCAGGTTCTCGCGGTCGCGGACGCGGGCACGGGCCCAGCCGGTAACCGCCCGCGCGAGTGCCCGGCGCACGGGACGGTCCGGGATCAGCGCCGCCCAGTCGGGGGGCTTGCGCGCGGCGCGTGGCGCCATGTCCCGTGCAGCGCCCGCGCGGATCGCCGCCAGAAGCGGGGCGGGATCGTCGGCCAGCGGTGTGCTTTCCAGCTTCAGTTCCTCGGTACAGCGGTCGCCGAAGGCGGCGAGGTAGGCGTCCACCTCGGCCGCCAGCGCCGGGAAGTTGGCAAGCGCTGGGCGCCCTTCGGCCAAAGCCGCCACCGCATTCGCCTCGCGCGCCAGCGTGGCCATCCGTGCAATTCGCTGCACCGGCTCGGCCGAGACGATATCGCCCTGTCCGATCATCACGTCGTTGTGGAATTCCAGCCCGCGTGGCCCGGCCCAGCTTTCCAGCATCCTGCGTGACAGGCCGAAGCCGATCATGCAGAGGAAGTCGTTGACCAGCGGCGCGTCCCAACGGTCGAGCAATTCCGCCTCGATGGTGCGGTAATCGTGCGCCAACTGGGTCAGGTTCGCTGTTTCCGTGTCCGACGCGCCCCCGATGGCCCCGTCGAGCCGCGCCATGAACCGCCGTTTCGTTCGGGGCAACACAAGGGCCTGAAGCAGCAGGCCAAGCCCCACGCGCGTCAGCCGCGCGATGTCCGCGATCCGCGCAAGCCCGCTGGACGGGGGCGGCGCGATGGCGTCGGTCAACTCGGCGGGCAGCGGCTCGTCCACGCCCATCATGGTTTCCATGAAGTCCCGGTTCACGCGAAAACCGGGCAGCAGGGCCAGCGCCCGATACCAGTTGCCAAGGTTGTAGTAGACCCGGCCATCCACACGCGTCAGCAGGTTGGCGAAGACGTCCGCGTTGCGCGCGACCTCGGTCTGCGGCATTCCCAGAAGGCGCACGAAGGACCGGTAGACACGGTCATAGCAGTAAGCGGCGAAGGAATAGGTCAGCGGGCTGACATGGCCCGGATAGCTTTCGATGATGTTGGAATTGTCCAGCACCACCAGCGCGTCGTCCGCTGCCGGCGCCGGACGCAGCGGCGTCGTGATCGGCCGGGACTGAAGGATTGCCAGCCGGTCGCCCTCGATGGCCCATTCGATGTCTTGCGGCGCGCCGAACAGGGCCTCGGCCTGACGGGCGAGAGCTGCGACCTGCTGCGCTTCGGCCAGTGTCAGCACGGTGGGTGCGTTGGGTCCTTCCAGAAGCGTGCCGTTCGCATCCAGCGTCCAGCCCTCGCCATTGACCTCGCCCGAGACCAGCGCATCCCCCAGACCTCCGGTCGCCGAGATGACCGCCCGGTTGCGCACGCCCGACACCGGATCGGCCGAGAACGCCACGCCCGCCGCCTGCGCCGGGACCATGCGCTGCACGATGACCGCCGGCAGCCCCTCGCCCGACAGGCCGCGTAGCCGCCGATATTCGGCCACCCGGTCCGCACCGCCCGAGGCGCGGACGGCCAGCGCCGCCCTGGCGACGTCCTCGGCGTCCACGTTCAGCAGCGTGTCGAACTGGCCCGCGTGGCTGTCCTCGGCCCCGTCTTCACCCCGTGCCGAGGATCGCACGGCATAGGGGCCGGGGCCGAGCCGTACCAGTGGTAGGTCAACCGCCAGACCATCCGGCCCGAATGCCG
Organism: Halovulum sp.; assembly: GCA_041583815.1. Lineage (GTDB taxonomy): Bacteria > Pseudomonadota > Alphaproteobacteria > Rhodobacterales > Rhodobacteraceae > Halovulum. The sequence goes on along the minus strand of JBFHFG010000014.1, from coordinate 10,230 downwards.
CATCGGTCAGGACCAGGAAGGGTGGCACGTCGAACCCCTCGGCCGAAAGCCGCGCCAGCGCCGCTGCCTTGCCGCCGACCCGGGACGGGTCTTGCGCAGTGTCGGGAAACAGGATCGCTGTCATGTGCCGCCGCCAGGCAGCAGCGGCAGGAACCCGGCGGCGGCATAGCAGACCAGCACCCAAAGGCCCGATGCGGCATCGACCAGTTTGCCCCGACCCGAAGGCACCGCGCGAAACCGCAGGCCGGCAGCAAGGCACAGGGCGAGTCCGGCTAGGGCCACGAGTGCCAGAAGCCCTGCGTCCAACGCCATGCCAAGCAGCGCCAGCAGGCCCGCCGCCACCGCCACGCAACCCATCCAGATGGTCACCGCACGGCGAGGGGCCCAGAGGCCGGAGTAGCTTTCGACCCCTTCGCGCTCGTCTTCTGGTGCCCATGTCTTGCGACCGATCTCCAGCACGCAGCCGTTGACGAAGGACAGCGCCAGGAACAGCCACAGCGCCGGGGCCGGGCCACCGTTGCCGACCCATTCGATCCCGGTCAGCAGCAGGTCGATCAGCGGCATGATCGCCATGTGACTGACAAGGTAGAGCACCATGCGCGCCCGCAGCCAATCGGCCGCGCCGAATTCGGCGGTCATCAGCGCCAGCCAGGCCCAGGTCAGTGCAAGCAGCCAGGGCAGGCCCGGTGCGACCGCCCACGCGACCAGCACGCCGACCGGGATCAGCGCGGCGGCGATCCCCAGCACCAGCCGCAAGCTGACCAAGCCGCGCGGAACCGGGCGTTCGGGGCGATACCGGGCATCGATTTCGCGATCCTTCCACTCGTCCGCGGCGCGCAACTGGAAGAACAGGATCAGCGCCAGCGTCAGCCCGGCGAGATAGGCCCCGATGCCGGGTGTTTCCCGCCCGGCCAGCAGCGCCGAGACGTTGATGCTGGCCGCCGAGAACACCGCCAACAAGGGTACGGTCCGCAGAAGCGGAAACCGTTCGGACTGATAGATCCACAGACGGCGCAGCAGGGTCATCTGTGCCTCGCCAGCCGTTCGTGCGCGCCTGCGAAGTGGCCCGCCGCCATTGCCGCGACGATGGACAGCTCTCCGCACAGGCACAAGGCGGCGGCAACCTCGGCCAGCGCATCGGCGTGCCCAGCACCGCGCAGGCCCATCAATTCCAGGCAGGCCGCTTGCGAGGGCAGGCCGGTGCCGCCGCCCACCGTGCCGACCAATAGGTTCGGCAGTGTGACCGAGGCGAACAGCCCGTCCGCGTGCCGTTCCATCCTGGTAACGCCCACGGCGCTTTCGGCGACGCAGGCCGCGTCCTGCCCTGTCGCGATGTAAAGCGCGGCAAGCGCGTTCGCGAAATGGGCCTGCGCACCAAGCTGGCCGGTCAGCAGCGCCCCAAGGTTGGCCACCCGGCCATAATCCAGCATGTCCTCGACCGTGCTACGCAGCACCTTCTGCACAACGGCTTCGGGCAGAACGACCGTGGCGCTGACCTTGCGGCCACGGCCGGTCAGCGCCCCCAAACCCGAGGCTTTCTTGTCGCCCGAGAAGTTGCCCTCGACATACCAGCGGCGGATCGGCACCGGGCAATGCGCGGCGATGTGCCGGCACAGCGCGTCGGTGGCGAAGGTCACCATGTTCTGCCCTGCCGCATCGCCGGTGGTGTAGCGGCAGCGCAGGAAGACGATATTGGAATCGATCACCGGTTCCAGCGAGATCAGCTTGCCGTGGCGCGTCGTTTCCTGCGCGGCGCGGGTCAGGCCGTCTGCCTCGCGCACGACCCAGTCGACCAGCTGGCCTGCCTCCAGCAGCCCGTCCAGCACGAAAGCGGGGGTGCGGATCACGCCCTCGTACAGCACTGCGGTTCCGATGCCGCCCGCCCGGTTCGTTGCCGCGGCCCCACGTCCGTAGGAGGCGACCAGCGCCGCCTCGGTCGTGGCCAGCGGCACCGGGTAATCGCCCGAGGCGTTCACCCCGTTGACCCGCAGCGGCCCGATCACCCCGACCGGAAGCTTAACCGTGCCGATCATGTTCTCGATATTGGCGGAATAGGCTGCGGCCCCGTCCAGCGTGGCCGGATCGGCCAGCGCGTCCGCCGCCTCGGGGCCAAGGCCAAGCGCGGCCATGTATCGCGCGATGCTGCCGCGCGAGGCCCGCCGCGACGGGCGAAGCTGCGGTGCCGTCCCCTGGCGCGCCCCCAGCATGGGCGCCTTGTCCGGCGCGTCGAACTTCCGGCGCACGCGGGTCAGCATCTCGATGACGTGGTAGGGAATGATCAAGGGGCCGGGTCCTGCGGGCAGCGAAGGGTCGAAGGTCGAATTCACCGCCAACCTAGTGGCTGTTGCAGGCGTTCCGCCAGCCATTCCTTTGGTTTCCCTTTCAGATGCGGCAGGGGCGGTCAGCAGATGCCGGCCGCCCCCGCGCGGTCTCAGCCAGCCATCATGCGGCGAATCTTTTCGACGGCGCGGTCCAGACCCTCCTGATAGCCGACCGGCTCGAAGAACCGGCCACGACGGTCGAACAGCAGGACCGAGGCGGAATGGTCCATGGTGTAGTCACCGTCATCCAGCGGAACGCGGCTGGCATAGATCCGGAACGCCTTGAGTGCCTTGTCCAGTTGATCCTGCTGGCCGGTCACGCCGACAACGTCGGGCACCCACGAGACATACTCGCCCAGCACCTCTTCGGTGTCGCGCTGGGGATCAACGGTGACAAAGAAGACCCGCAGCGGGTCTTCCCCGGCCTCGGCAAGGGCCTCCTGCCAGGTACCGATCTCGCCCAGGGTCGTCGGGCACACCTCGGGGCAATGCGTGAAGCCGAAGAACACCGCCGAGGGTGCGCCGCGCAGCGACTCCTCGGTGAAGGGCGCGCCATCGGTGGTGACAAGCTGGTAGTCGCCGCGCCCAAGCTGACCCAGAACGTTGGTCTCAAGGCGGGGCTGGAAGAACTTCAGCCAGGCAAACCCGGCAAGCGCCAGGACAACCAGGGCCCAAAGTACGATCCGTACGATGGATTTCGTGCTGAGTGCCATCGTCCTGCCCTCAGTGCTTGTCGTGGGCATGGCCGCCGTGGGCCGTGCCGGCGTTGGCATTCGGCGCGCCGATGGTCAGCGGCACGACCAGTTCGCCCGCGTCGCGGAAGGTCAGCGTCACGGCGACGGTCTCGCCCTCGACCAGCGGGTGCTTGAGATCCATGAACATCAGGTGATAGCCGCCCGGCTTCATCTCGACGGTTTCACCGGCCGGGATCGGCAGGCCGTCGGCCAGCGGGCGCATCCGCATCACGTCGCCCTGCATCGACATCTGGTGCACTTCCATGTGCCCGGCGGCGTCGGAAGACGCGCTTTGCAGGACGTCGTCGGCGGTGCCGGAGTTGGTCACCGTCAGGAAGCCGCCGCCGACGGGTGCGTTCGGCAGGGTCGCGCGGGAATACGGGTTCGTGACGGTCAGCGCGCCCACGGTCCACGGCCCGTCATGCTCATGCGCCGGGGCGCCGTGCCCGTGGTGCGAAACCTCGCCCGCCACGACCGTCAAAGCCGGCGCGGGGTTGTCGACCCCGGCCGCACCCGAAGTATCGGTCCAGTCCGCCGTACCGGACGCGCACTCCTGCACCACCTGGAAATGCAGCACGGTGCCGGCCGGAAGCTCGGCGCCGATGCGGCCACGGAAGATGAACTCGTCGTACCAGGCATCCGGCAAGTCGCCGCCGGACCACGTCATTTCGCGGACACCCTCGGTCATCACGGTGCCGTGGTTGTCGAACGGCGTGGCATAGGGCCCGGTACCGGTTTCCAGGTCCCAGCCGGGCTTGGGCATCGGCTGTGCAGCATAGAACCCGTCAGGCAACTGCACGCGCAGGGTTCGGGTTGCCTCGCCGTCGCAGCCGTGCGGAACGCGCAGCACCGCGCGGTAGGTGGTTCCGGCGGCGGCCTCGGTTTCAGCCAGCGACACATGGGCGTTCGCGGAAGACGCGGCAGCCAGGGTCAGAAATGCCAGGGCGGATGCGCCCAGCGACGCAAGGCGATTGGAGAGGGTCATGTTGATAATCTTTCATCATGCGGATGCCCGCGCCGACGTGCCGGGGCGAACCGGCAGGTTTCGGGCGGTGGTTTCGGGTGATCGCAGCGGAGGTGCGGGTGGGGACAGGCCCCGCCCGGTCAGGTCCGCGGCGGTCCCCGCGCCGATGATGAAAGGTCGCGCCAGTCTGCCCGAAGCGTCGCTTCCGGCAGTGTCGGTTTGAAGGGCGTGGCAATCCGCGTGGCAAGGAGCAGCGCCTGTCCGGGCGCCGTAAGTGCGGGCTGCGCATGGAGAGACCAGTCGCAGGGCAGCGGGTCGCCATGCTCACTGCCGGACTGATCGGCGTTCTGATCTGCGGGCTGGTAAGTGCCGTCGAGGCCGAGAACGACCTCGAGCGGGCCGTCGCCGGTACACAGCACGACCGACAGCCCGCCATCGGGCGCGGCTGTGACCATCGTTCCGGGTGCGACGACCGAGAAGGCAAGGATCGGCAGCAGCGCAAGGCAAAGCGCAAGGGTGCGCAGCGCGGCCTGCAGGCCCCGTGCCGTCCCCCCGGTCTGTACCGAACTGCGTGTCACGCGCTCTCCGTTCCGTGTCTGACCGTCATGGCTATATCCCTGCGGCCCCTGTGCCCAGCGTCCACGCTGCCGCAGGGGGCTCAGGTCGCTTCGAAATACTCGGGGAATTCTTCCTGCAGGGCGGCGACCCGGCTGATCGTGCCAGCGATGTGTTCCCGCATGGCGCGGGTGGCGGCCTCGGGGTCACCGGCGTCGATCGCGTCGACAATGGCCGTGTGGGTCCGGACGATGGTGACCATCTTGCCCTTGCGCGGCAGTTCCAGCCGCTGGCAGCGCGCCAGATGCCCCTGTTTGCGCAGCATCAAAGCCTCCAGCGCCTGCATGCCGACTGCCTCGAACAGCCCGGCGTGAAAGGCGCGGTCCAGTTCCTGGAACAGACCGATCTGCGAGGGATCGTCCAGCAGCGTTTCCTGCATTCGCACGAAGCTGCGCGCGCGGTTCGCCACCGCCGCGTTCCGTTCCGAGGCCAGCCGCCGGGCGACCTCGGTCTCCAGCGCGACGCGGAGGAAGTGGGATTCGTGCAACTGATGCGGGCTGATCCGGGCGACCACGGTGCGCGACTGGGGATGGATCCGCACCAGACCGTCCTGTTCCAGAAGCTGAAGCGCTTCGCGCACGGGGGTCTGGCTGGCCCCGTATGTCGCGGCCACCTCCTGGCGCGAGACGGTGGTGTCTGGCCGAAGCTCCAGGTCCAGGATGCGGCGCCTGAGATCGGCATAGATCCGGCTGGCCGCGGGGCCGCCGGGCACAGCGGGCGCCGGTGTCGCGAAGGCTGGCGCGCCACTGTTCGGAATGGGTTTGGGCTGGGTTGTCATGCCGGGCCTGCCGCGTTGGCGTCAGCGACCCACCTGGGGCGCGACGCGGGAATTGTCATGTTGGTTCAACTAATATATTAGCATCGTAGCGTAAGCAACGTGCGGCGTGCCTGTTCCCAGCCCGCCCCGGATTCTGCCCAACAGCGAGGCCCGTTTCATGACGAAAAAATATGAAGACCTGCGATCTGCCCGGTGGTTCGCGCCGGATGACCTGCGCTCGTTCGGCCACCGCAGCCGCGCCATGCAGATGGGCCTTGGCCCCGACGACTGGGAGGGCAAGCCCGTTATCGCCGTGATCAACACCTGGTCCGAGGCGCAGCCCTGTCACATGCATTTCCGTGACCGGGCGGAGTTCGTGAAGAAGGGTATCCTTCAGGCTGGCGGGATGCCGATGGAACTTCCGGCGCATTCGCTGTCCGAACAGTTCCTGAAGCCGACCTCGATGCTGTACCGGAACATGGTCGCGATGGAGGTCGAAGAGCTTCTGCGGGCCCATCCTGTCGATGGCGCGGTGCTGATGGGCGGCTGCGATAAATCCACCCCGGCGCTGGTCATGGGGGCGGTGTCGATGGGAATCCCGTTCATCTACCTGCCCGCGGGCCCGATGCTGCGCGGCAATTACGCCGGCAAGACGCTGGGCTCGGGCAGCGACGCGTTCAAGTTCTGGGACGAGCGACGCGCGGGCACGATCGGCAAGGAGGAATGGCAGGGCATCGAGGGCGGCATCGCCCGTAGCTATGGCCACTGCATGACAATGGGCACGGCCTCGACCATGACTGCCATCGCCGAGGGGTTCGGCCTGTGCCTGCCCGGCGCCTCGTCGATCCCGGCGCCGGACGTGAACCACCAGCGCATGAGCGCGGCCTGCGGCCGGCGCATTGTCGACATGGTGTGGGAAGACCTGACGCCCGACAAGATCATCACCCCGGCCAGCACGCGCAATGCCACGATCGTCGCGATGGCGACCGGCTGTTCGACCAATGCGATCATCCACCTGATCGCGATGGCGCGCCGCGCCGGGGTCGAATGGGGGCTGGATGACCTTGACCGGATCGGCCACGAGGTTCCGGTGCTGGCCAACATCCGTCCCTCGGGCAAGGAATACCTGATGGAGGATTTCTTCTATGCGGGCGGCTTGCGCGCGCTGATGAAGGAACTGGGCGACAAGCTGGACCTGTCCTGCACCACCGTCACCGGCAAACCGTTGGGCGACGGCATCGCCGACGCGAAGAACTACAACGAGGACGTGATCCGGCCGCTGTCGAACCCGGTCTATCACCAGGGCTCGCTGGCGGTGCTGAAGGGCAATCTTGCCCCCGACGGGGCGGTGATCAAGCCCGCCGCCTGCGATCCGAAGTTCCACACCCATGCTGGCCCCGCGATCGTCGCCGACAGCTATGACGAGATGAAGAAGATCATCGACGATCCGGATTATCCGATGACGCCCGATCACGTGCTGGTCCTGCGCAACGCCGGTCCGCAGGGCGGTCCGGGCATGCCCGAGTGGGGCATGATCCCGATGCCCAAGGCGCTGCTGAAGGACGGGCACCGCGACATGGTGCGTCTCAGCGATGCGCGCATGTCCGGCACCTCGTTCGGGGCCTGCGTGCTGCACGTGGCGCCGGAATCCCATGTCGGCGGGCCGCTGGCGCTGATCCGGAACGGCGACATCATCGAACTGGACGTGGCGGCCCGCACGCTGAACGTCCGCCTGTCGGAGGAAGAGCTGGACCAGCGCCGCGCCGCCTGGACTCCGCCCGCGCCCCGGTACGAACGCGGCTATGGATGGATGTTCCTCAAGCACATCGAGCAGGCCGACAAAGGCTGCGACTTCGATTTCCTGCGGAGCGAATTCGGCGGCCCCACGCCCGAGCCCGAAATCAACTGAGACAGCCGGGCCCGCCGCGGGTGGGCCCACGGCAAGAATTACACGAGAGGATTCCGGCATGAAGCGACTTCTGATCACGGGCGCGGCGGGCGGACTGGGCAGCGCGATGCGGCCCCGCCTGGCGCACCTGGCGGACAGCCTGCGTCTGTCCGATGTCGCAGACCTGGGCGAGGCCGCCCCGCACGAGGAACTGGTGACGTGCGACCTGGCCGATCCTGCCGCGGTCGAGGCACTGGTGGATGGCTGCGACGGGATCGTGCATCTCGGGGGGATCTCGAACGAGCAGCCTTGGTCGCAGATCCGCAGCGCCAACATCGACGGCATCGTCAACCTGTACGAGGCAGCGCGCAAACACGGCAACCCGCGCATCGTGTTCGCCAGTTCGAACCACGCCATCGGCTATTACAAGCAAAGCGAACACCTGGACGCCATGGTGCCGACGCGGCCCGATGGGCTTTACGGTGTCTCGAAGGTCTTCGGCGAGGCGATCGCCAGCATGTACCACGACAAGTTCGGCATCGAGACAGCGATTGTCCGTATCGGCTCGTGCTTTGCCGAGCCGACGACCCACCGGATGCTGGCCACCTGGATGAGCTTTGAAGACTTCGCGCGGCTGATCGAGCGCGTGTTCACCGCCCCCCGGTTGGGGTGCCCGGTGATCTACGGCGCGTCGGCCAACGCCACCAACTGGTGGGACAACCGGCACGCGGATTACCTGGGCTGGCGCCCGCAGGACAGTTCCGAAGCGTTCCGCGCCAAGGTCGAGGCCACGTGCGCGCGACCGGGCCCGGACGCCCCCGACGCGCTGTACCAGGGCGGGATGTTCACCGCCGACGGCATTCACGAAGACTGACCCATGTTCGCCCGCCCAACCGAACCGGGCACCGCAAGGAAGGCTTTCCCATGATCGACCCATCCGACCTGCGCGATATCATCCGCTCTGGTCTTCTGTCCTTTCCGATCACTCCGTTCGACGCGCAGGACCGGTTCAACGCCCAGGCGTTCTCGGCGCACTTGGAATGGCTGTCGCCGCACAGCATCGCGGGCCTGATCGTCGCCGGTGGCACGGGCGAGCTGTTCTCGCTGACGCCGGCCGAGGTGGTCGAGGTGGTCAAGACGGCCAAGGCCTCGCAGAAGGGCAAGCCGATCATCGCCGGATGCGGCTACGGCACCCGGCTGGCCTGCGAGATGGCCCAGGGCATCGAGGCCGCCGGGGGCGACGGCATCCTGCTGTTGCCGCACTACCTGATCGGCGCGCCGCAGGACGGCATCGCCAACCACATCCGCACCGTCTGCAATGCGACCCGCATGGGCGTCATCGTCTACAACCGCGGCCAGTCGGTGGTATCCGCCGAGACGCTGGCGCAACTGGCCGACGATTGCCCGAACCTGATCGGCTTCAAGGACGGAACCGGCGACATCGACACCGTCCGACGGATCACGATCCAGAACGGTGACCGGCTGGCCTATATCGGCGGTATGCCCACGCACGAGCTGTTCGCCCAGGCGTTCCGGGGTGCGGGCGTGGACACCTATTCCTCGGCGGTGTTCAATTTCGTCCCCGAAACGGCGCTGAAGTTCCACGCGGCGTTCAGCAGTGGTGACGACGCCACCTGCGAGCGGATGCTGACCGAGTTCTATTACCCGTTCGCCAGGATCAGGGATCGCAAGACCGGCTATGCCGTCTCGGCGATCAAGGCAGGCGTCGCGCTGCGCTGGTTCCAGACTGGCCCGGTGCGGTCCCCGCTGACAGATCTGACCGAGCAGGAGCGCGAGTTGATGGCCGATTTGATCGCCGGCTGGAGCTAGCTCCGGCGACACTTGCCTGCCACACCTGTCCTGCGTCGTTTCGCGGTCTCGCGCCCGCCGGGCCGAGGCGCGACATCGGGGGCAGGAGGTGCAGGCTTGAGCGAGCGAGCGGACACGGCCCCGCCAGAACGGCCCGACCGGCAAAGAAACCGGGCGGTGCAGCGGCGCATCCTGCATCCGGTCGCCGGAACGCTGCGCGCGGCGGGTATACTTTCGGTGCTGGCGGGGGCGTTGTGGCCGGTGCAGGCCGCCGCGCTGGCTTGGGCGGTGGCCGGCTGGGCCGAGGGTGTGGCTGATGGGTCGAACACGGCGCTGGCGGCGGCGGTGTTCGTGCTGGCTGGTGCGGTGCGCGCCGTGCTGGATCACCGCGCCGGGGCGCTGTCCTTCGATGCTGCCGACCGCACCATCGCACGCGAGCGGGAGGCCCTGCTGCGCCACGCGGCGAGGTCCCGCGCTGCTGGCGGATCGGCTTCGATCGCGGCGTTGGCGGTGCAGAAACTGCCAATGCTGCAGCCGTGGATCACTCGCTATCACGTGGCCATGATCCGCGTCGCAGTGCTGCCGCCGCTGATCCTGGTGCTGGCATTCTGGCAGTCCTGGGCGGTGGGCGTGGTTCTGCTGGTCACCGGCCCCCTGATCCCGGTGTTCATGGCGCTGGTGGGCATGGCGGCCGAGGATGCCTCGCGCCGGCAACTGGACGAGATCGGCTCGATCAACGTCATGCTGATGGACCGGCTGTCCGCGCTGCTGGACATCCGCTTGCTGGGCGCCGGTGCGCGCGCGGCGGCGGCGTTTGCCACCCGCGCCGAGGCCTTGCGGGGGCGCACCATGGCCGTCTTGCGCATCGCCTTCCTGTCGTCGACCGTGCTGGAGCTGTTCGCCGCGCTTGGCGTCGCGATGGTCGCCGTGTTCGTGGGGTTCTCTCTGCTGGGCGAGCTGGCGTTCGGCACCTGGGGGCAGCCGATGACGCTGGGCACTGGGCTGTTCCTGCTGTTGCTGGCGCCCGAGTATTTCCAGCCGCTTCGTGATCTGGCCGCCGCGTGGCACGATCGCGCCTCGGGCCATGCGGTGATGGCCGAGCTGGACGCGCTCGAAGCCGCGCCTGCGGTCCGCGTGCTGGG
>JBFHFG010000013.1:0-15098 GCA_041583815.1 Halovulum sp. | reverse complement strand
TCGTTACTGTTGATACCGAATTCCTGCGCGAGCGGACGTATTACGCCCAGCTCTGCCTGGTACAGCTGGCCCTGCCGGGTGAGGCGGACGAGGATGCTGTCCTTGTCGACACCCTGGCCGAGGGGCTGGACCTGTCACCGCTGTGGGAGCTGTTCGACGACAGGGATATCGTCAAGGTCTTTCACGCCGCGCGGCAGGACCTCGAAATATTTTTCCACGCCACCGGTCGCATTCCCGCGCCGCTGTTCGACACGCAGGTCGCCGCGATGGTCTGTGGCTATGGTGAGCAGGTCGGGTACGAGACGCTGGTGCGCAAGATCTGCCAGACCGGGTTGGACAAGTCCTCGCGGTTCACCGACTGGAGCCGGCGCCCGCTGAGCGAGAAACAGAAGGCTTATGCGCTGGCCGATGTCACGCACCTGCGCCGGATCTATCGCACGCTGGCACAGCAACTGGCCGAGAATGGCCGCGCCGCCTGGCTGGACGAGGAACTGGCCGCGCTGACCAGCCCTGAAACCTATACAATGCGGCCCACCGATGCGTGGAAGCGGGTCAAGACCCGTTCGAACTCGCCCCGGTTCATGGCCGTGGTCCAGGCGCTGGCCGAACTACGCGAGCAGCTGGCGCAAAGCCGGGACATCCCGCGCAACCGTGTGTTCAAGGACGACGTGATCCTGGAACTGGCGGCGACTCGACCGACAAAGGCCGAGGATCTTGGCAAGTCGCGCCTGCTTCAGCGCGACGCGCGCCGGGGCGATCTGGCCGAAGCGATCCTGGCGGCGGTCAACAAGGCGATGGCGCTACCCAAGGAACAACTGCCGACCGTCCCCGAGCAGAAGCCCCGAAAGCCGGGCCGCGAGGCGTTGTCGGAGCTTCTGCGCGTGTTGCTGAAGGCGCGGGCCGAATCCGCGGGGGTCGCTCAGAAACTGATCGCGACCAGTTCCGATCTGGATGACATTGCCAGCGGCGAGGACTCGCATGTCCTGTCCGGATGGCGGCTGGAAGTGTTCGGCGCCGACGCACTGCGCCTGCGCGAAGGCACGATCGCCCTGTCCGCCGACGGCGAGAAGGTCCGTATCGTCGAGATCTAGGGCCGCCGCCGCGTTGCGGCAGCGCTTAGCGGCGCAGGTTGACGGTGTTCGTGCGCGAGATCACACGGAAGCCGCGGATCTCGGTAAGTTCGGCATCCCCCACGAAGACGGCCGAGGTCAGAACCCGGCTGCGCGCCGGTCCGAGCGATGCGCGCCCAAGGGGGGGCTTCGCGCGGAAAGCGAACGTCACGATCCCGTTGGCATCGGGCGCGCCCTTGTTGGCGGCGACCAGTTCGGCGTCGTAATAGCCTTGCGTCGGCGCGATCGACGTCGCGCGCACGATGACCCCACGCAGGGCGGGCTCGGGCACGACCTCGGTCAGGCCGTCAACAAGGACCGTGCCATCGGCCGCGGCGGGAACGGCAACCTGTTCCACCGACAGCCCGGTCGCGGCGACCGACGCCGCACCGTCGCTCGGCTCGGCGCCCGCCCCAAAGCCGAACCAAGAACACCCGGACAGCCCCACGACTGCCAGCATTGCCACCCAACGCATCCGTTTCCTCCCGGAATTCAATCCCATGTCCGGTGATACTGAAGGGGGCGGCGCTTGAAAAGCCGCGACTGGACGCGCACGATGCGAAGGCTTACCTAAAAGGCCGGAAAACCGGAGTTTCTGCCCATGGCCACCAGTTTCGACGAGATCGCCGACAATTTCGCCTTCTTTGACGAGTGGGAGGACCGGTATCGCTATGTGATAGAGCTGGGCAAGGAGATGGCACCGCTCGATGAAGCGCAGAAAGTGCCAGCGACCAAGGTCGATGGGTGCGCCAGCCAGGTCTGGCTGGTGCCGCATGTCGAGGGCGAAGGGCTGGGCGCCAAGATCCGCTTTGATGGGGACAGCGATGCCCTGATCGTGCGCGGCCTGATCGCGATACTGCGCGCGCTCTACAATGGGCGCACGGCGGCCGAGATCGAAGGCATCGATGCACAGGCGAAGTTCGCGGAACTGGGCCTGCAGCAGCACCTGTCCGCGCAACGCTCGAACGGCCTGCGCGCGATGGTCGGGCGGGTTCAGGCCATTGCCCACCAGGTGCGTGAGGCCGCGTGAGGACCTCTCTCGAGGCGCTGCTGGCGGACCGCGACTGGCTGCTGGCCGACGGCGCCACCGGGACCAGTTTGTTCGACATGGGCCTTGAGGCCGGCGAGGCGCCCGAATTGTGGAACATCGACGCGCCCGACAAGGTGCGCGCCTTGTACCGCGGATCGGTCGAGGCCGGCAGCGACCTGTTCCTGACCAACAGCTTCGGCGGCACGTCCGCACGACTGAAGCTGCACCATGCCGAAAGCCGTGTGCACGAACTGAACCACGCCGCCGCTGCACTAGCCCGCGACGTGGCGGATGCGGCGGACCGTCCCGTGGTCGTGGCCGGTTCGATGGGTCCGACTGGCGAGATACTCGAACCAGTGGGCGCACTTTCGATCGAAGACGCCGCTGCGATGTTCGAGGCACAGGCGCGCGGGCTGCTGGATGGCGGCGCCGATGTGCTGTGGGTCGAGACGATCTCGGCCCCCGAGGAATTGCGCGCCGCCGCGTTGGCCATCGGCAGGGTCGGCGCGCCGTGGTGCTGCACGATGAGCTTCGACACCGCGGGCCGGACCATGATGGGCGTGACCTCGGCCGATATGGTTGCGCTGGTGGCGGATCTTGCACCGCCGCCGCTGGCGTTCGGCGCAAACTGCGGTGTCGGCGCATCGGACCTGTTGCGGACCGTGCGGGGCATGACGCAGGCCGGTGCAACGCTGCCGCTGATCGCCAAGGGAAATGCCGGTGTTCCCCGTTTCGTCGGCGGGCATGTGCATTACGACGGCACCCCGGAACTGATGGCCGATTATGCCGAGCTTGCGCGCGCCTGCGGGGCAAGGATCATCGGCGGATGTTGCGGGACCGGCCCGGCGCATCTACGCGCGATGCGCGCCCGGCTGGAGACCGTCGATCAGCCCGGCCCGGTTCCGGACCTGGAGACGTTGGCCACGCGGCTTGGCGCATTCTCGTCCGAAGCCGATGGCACAGGCGCGCCGGTCCAGGGCCGTCCGCGACGGCGCAGGCGCGCTCAGAACAGCGACAGCTGATCGCCCGGCGCCGGGGGCACGCGGAACAGGTCCCGGCGCAGGGCGGGCAACTGCCGCGACAGCCCGGTCCGGGCCAAGGTCACCTCGAACCGCTTGGCCAGAAGCTCGGCCCAAAGACCCTGGCCTTTCATCCGGCGGCCCCATTCTGGATCGTAATCCCGCCCGCCGTGCAATTCCTGCACCCGACCCATGACATGCCTGGCGCGGCCCGGATGCACCTCGTCCAGCCACTCGCGAAACAGCGGAGACACCTCCAGCGGCAGGCGCAGAACAATGTAGCTTGCCGCCGTTGCGCCTGCGTCGGCCCCTGCCTTCATCAGTGCTTCGAGTTCGTGATCCGTCAGACCCGGAACAACGGGTGCGATCATTGCGCGGACGGGCACGCCCGCGCTGGCCAGCATCTCGATGCTGCGCAGCCGGTGCGCGGGCGCGGCGGCGCGGGGCTCCATGCTGCGGCTCAACCCGGCATCCAGCGTGGTCAGCGAGATGCCGACATGCGCCAGCCCCATGGCCGCCATCTCGCCCAATACGTCGACATCCCGGCGGATCAGCGCGCCCTTTGTGACGATTGCGACGGGGTGGCGAAACTCGTGCAGGACCTCGAGAATGCCACGCATGATGCGCAGTCGCTGCTCCACCGGTTGATACGGGTCGGTGTTGGTGCCGATAGCGATGACATCCGGGCGATAGCGCTTCTTCGACAGGGTGGCACGCAGCAGCGCGGGCGCATCGGGTTTCGAGAACAGCCGGGTCTCGAAATCCAGGCCCGGCGACAGGCCCAGGTAGGCATGGGTGGGGCGCGCGAAACAGTAGATGCAGCCATGTTCGCACCCCCGGTAGGGGTTGATCGACCGGTCGAAGGGGATATCGGGCGAGGTGTTGCGCGCAAGGATCGTGCGGCTTTTGTCCTCGGTCACCTGGGTGCGGATCTGCTGTTCCGGCTCGCGGTCCCATCCGTCGTCGGTATGCAGCCGGCGATGCGGCTCGAACCGGCCGGCCGAATTGGACAGTGCGCCGCGACCGCGTGCGGCACCGGGCAGAACCCGTTCTGATTCGAAATCGGACATGATCCGAATAGGAACATAAAGTGAACAAATAGACCAGACCGGCTGTTCCGACAGGCCTGCGTCGCCGTCAGGCAGTTCCGCGTCGCAAATCGCGCACGCGCCGGGCGCGGTTTCGTGTCACGTCGAAGGTATAGAAAAGCGCAGCCACAGCCGGAGGCACGGGCCATGTCAGACGAAGAAGACGACATCGTCCTCAGCGAACTCGACGATGACGAGCTTGTACAGCAGATGCACGACGACCTCTACGACGGTCTGAAGGACGAGATCGAAGAGGCGGTGCACATCCTGCTGGACCGGGGATGGCAGCCTTACGACGTTCTGACAAAGGCGCTGGTCGAGGGCATGCGCATCGTCGGGATCGACTTTCGCGACGGCATCCTGTTCGTGCCCGAGGTTCTTCTGGCCGCAAATGCGATGAAGGCCGGAATGGCGATCCTGAAACCGCTGCTGATCGAGACCGGGGCGCCGCGTCTTGGCCGCATGGTGATCGGCACGGTCAAGGGCGACATTCACGACATCGGCAAGAACCTGGTGTCGATGATGATGGAGGGTGCGGGGTTCGAGGTCGTCGACCTTGGCATCAACAACCCGGTCGAGAACTATCTGGATGCGCTGGAAAAGGAGCAGCCTGACATCCTTGGCATGTCAGCGCTTCTGACCACGACGATGCCCTACATGAAGGTTGTCATCGACACGCTCGTCGAGAAAGGGCTGCGCGACGACTACATCGTGCTGGTGGGTGGTGCGCCGTTGAACGAGGAATTCGGGCGCGCCATCGGCGCGGACGCCTATTGCCGCGACGCGGCCGTGGCCGTTGAAACCGCCAAGGAGTTCATGGCCCGCAAGCACAACCAGCCCGTGGTCACGGGCTGAAATTCGCCTGGGTTAGCGGGCCACCGCGGCGCGGGTGTCCATGCCGCGCACGACCTGCGCCACCCGGGCAACGCCCAGAACGCTGCGCGACATCCAGCCCAGCCACCAGGGATGGGGGCGCAGCACGTCCAGCAGCAGGACGATGCGCGGCGTTTCCGACCGGTTGATCGCCGCATGCATGTAGGTGTCGTCCCATAGCAGGTCGTCGCCCGTGCGCAGGAAATAGGTCTTGCCGTCGATCTCCAACTCGGCCGAGGTGCGGCCTTCGCCAAGATCCTCGACCAGGTAGGCCAGGTGATACCGCCAGACGCCCTTCCATGGCCCGCGATGCGGTCGCAGGTGCTTGCCGCCGGGAAAGACCGAAACCGTGGCCGATACGACATGCGGATTGCGGCGCAGGAAATCCGCCATCAGCGGCATCTGTTCAAGGTTCGCCTTGTAATCGTAGCTGTAGGCGCGCAGGGCGACCATCTTCCACGGGATCTGGTCGTGATCGTAGAACGTCTTCTGCTCGGGCATGATCTCGTGGTTGGCGGGCAGGTCGCGGCCTGTGGCCACCGCAAGCGCCTCGGCACGGAAGGCTGCGTAATTCTCGCGCAATTCCTTCGCTTGAGGAAACTGGTCCAGCAGGTCGTCCGCGACAGCCGGCGTCGGGAATGCCTTCTCGTAGGGCTTGCGCATTAACTCTCGCCAGAACCGATAGCCCCATGGGCCGTATTTGACGATCTTGCGCAGGCGTTTCTTCAGGCTCATCGGGTTCCTCACGAGTACGACCGTTTCCTGTCTAAACGATACATCGTGCCGGTAAAGCAAAAGCGCCCGCGTCCCTTCCAAACACCGAAACCTAGGCGAAATTGGCCCAATTGGGATTGCACGCGGCGCGGCCGAAGGACAAGAATTCAGAAGCGGCGGAGGATGCCATGCATTTGCGCGACGACAAGCTGTCCGATGAAGGCCTTGATCTGACCGGGGGCGAAGCGTCGGTGCTGCTGATCGCCTGCGGGGCGCTGGCGCACGAGATCCTGGCCCTGAAACGGCTGAACGGCTGGTCTCACATGGACCTGCGCTGCCTGCCGGCCAAATTGCACCTGACGCCGGACCGGATTCCGGACGCGGTCGAGGCTGTGGTGCGGCAGGCGCAGGACAGCTACGAACGGATTTTCGTGGTCTACGCGGATTGCGGGACGGGTGGGCTGTTGCAGGCGCGGTGCGCGGATTTGGGGGTCGAGATGGTTCCCGGACCGCATTGCTACAGCTTTTTCGACGGCAACGATGCCTTCGCCGACCGCGCCGAGGATGAGGTGACGAGCTTCTACCTGACCGATTTTTTGGTGCGGCAGTTCGATGCGTTCGTATGGCGCCCGATGGGGCTGGATCGTCATCCGGAACTGCGGGACATGCTGTTCGGCAATTATGAGCGGCTGGTGTACCTGGCGCAGACCCGTAACCCCGAACTGGAGGTACTGGCCCGGCAAGCTGCGCAGCGGCTGGGCCTGGATTATCGCTATCGCTTCACCGGTTACGGCGACCTGCAGACGGAGCTTGGCCGGTTGGCCTGACCCCGTCTGCCGGATGCGGGTGCGACGGCTACAGGTACTCGGCCCGGACCAGCCCGTACTTCGCCATCTTCTCGTTCAGCGTACGGCGGGGCAGGGCAAGCTCCTCCATCACCGCGGAAACCGCGCCACGGTTCCGGCGCAGAGAGTTGTCGATCAGCATCTTCTCGAATGCCTCGACATGCTCGCGCAGCGGCTTTTCCACCATGATGTTAGGGGCGGCGGCGGGCACGGCAACGCCGTCTTCCAGCAGGTTGGCGATGCCTTCCTCGCCGCGCCGCTTCTGCAGGACGGCGCGTTCGGCCACGTTCATTAGCTGACGGATGTTACCCGGCCACTGGGCCTGAATAAGGCGCGCCGCGTCCTCGGCCGATACTTCGGGTGGTTCGCAGCCGTAATCCTCGGCGAAGCGTGCGCAAAAGCGGTTGAACAGCAGCAGGATATCCTCGCCGCGATCCCGCAGGGGCGGGGTCGACAGGTGCAGTGCGGCCAGCCGGAAAAACAGCTCGTCTCGCATGTCCTCGGGCGGGGCGTCGGTCGTGGTGATCTGGCTGGAGATCGAGATGATGTGCAGGTTGCGGGGCGCCTGCTCGACATCCGCGGTCTCGCCCCGGCGCAGTTCGGACACCAGCCGGGCCTGAAGCGCGTCGGGCAGGCTTTCGATATGCTCAAGGCACAGGGTGCCGCCATCGGACGCCTCGATCGCCGGACGGTCCTCGGGTTCCTCGGCCGGCCCGAACAGAGATTTCTCCATCTCTTCAGGGGGAAGTGCTGCGCAGTTCACGTAGACATACGGCTTGCCCTTGCGCGGTCCGCAGGCGTGCAGCGCATGGGCGATTAGCGATTTTCCGGTGCCGCTTTCGCCGGTGATCATCACGTGCCCGTCGGCCTGTGCCAGGTCCAGGATGGTCTCGCGCAATTTCTCGATCACCTGGCTGGACCCGACCAGCCGGCGCAGCAGCAGCGAACCATCGGTCATCTCGCGCCGAAGATTGCGGTTGTCCAGCGTCAGCCGCCGCGTGATCGAAGCGCGACGCACCATTTCAGCCAGCCGTTCGGGATCGAACGGCTTCTCGATGAAGTCATAGGCGCCGAGGCGCATCGCTTCGACCGCCAGACTGACATCGCCGTGCCCGGTGATCAGGATAACCGGGAGGCCCGGGTCGATGCTTTGCAGACGACGCAGCAGCACCATACCGTCCATGCCGGGCATCCGAATGTCGGAAATCACCACGCCCTGGAAATCCGCACGGATCTCCTTCAGGGCGGCTTCGCCGGAATCGAAGCTGACCGGGTCATAGCCCGACAGGTTCAGCCACTGCGCGATCGAGCCGCGCATGTCGGCCTCGTCGTCCACGATGGCTACGGGTGTCCTGGTATTCATGTTCACTTACTCCGCCGCTTGCGCAACGCGGGCGTCGGCCCGCGGCAGGCGCAACTCGAAAATGGCCCCTTGAGGCTCGGCGTTGCGCGCCAGAAGGCGGCCGCCAAGCTCTTTCGCGATCCCGGCCGAGATGGCCAGCCCCAGGCCAACCCCCTCGCCGGGTTTCTTGGTAGTGTAGAACGGCTCGAACAGCGCTTCGGGATCCTTGATCCCGTGACCGTTGTCCCGAACCGAAAGCGAGACCTGCCGCCCCTGAACCACGAGGATGTCGATCATCGGGGTGTCCTCGTCCGCCACTGCTTCAAGAGCGTTGCGCAATAGGTTGACGATGATCTGGTCAAGGCGCACCGGATCGGCAAGGACCTTGACCGGCACGTTCGGCATGGTCTTGCGGATCTCGACCTGGGTCTGGCCAAGCTGTGGCGCCATCATCGACAGGCTGCCTTCGACGGCGTCGCGCAGATCGACATCGACCAGCGTGTCCGCGCCCTTGCGGGCATAGCTTTTCATCTGCCGCGTGATCGCACCCATGCGTTCCAGCAGATCGTCGATCCGGTGGAACGATGTCAGCGCCTCGTCGACCCGGCTGCGTTGCAGCAACAGGCGGGCACCGGCCAGGTAGGTGCGCATGGCGGCGAGCGGCTGGTTCAACTCGTGGCTGACCGCAGCCGACATCTGACCTATGGCCGCAAGTTTCGACGCCTGTTCAAGGCTTTGCTCGGCGACCTCAAGGTTGCGCTCGACCTTCTGGCGTTCCTCGATCTCGGCGCGCAGTCGGGCGTTGAGCAGGCGCAGCTGATCCGATTCCTCGGCGATCATCCGCGACTGCCGCTGCAGCCGCTTGTTCGCCAGGAACAGCGCCGCCGCCATCAGCAGCGCCAGAACCAGCCCTTCGAGGGCCAGGATGCCGTTGACCTGCGTGCGGACCTCTTCCAGCGTTGCGAAGAAGGTCAGTCGCCAGCCGCGGAAACCGGTCTTGATCTCGGTCCGCAGCAATTGCTGGCCGTCCATGAAGACATAGGGCGTATCCTCGGCCGTGTCGCGCTGTGATACGCTGAAGGCCTGCCGCACGGTCGACGGCGGCGGTTCGGACGCCAAAACGTTGGTCAGCGTGTTGTTGCGCCATTCCGGGCGCGAGGCCAGCACGATGCGATCCGAGGCGTCGGTGACGGCAACCATGTCGTTACGGTTGCGCCAGCTCATCTCGACGATGCGCATGTCGACTTCGACCGCGACGACCCCGATGGCATTCGGTCCGTCGGTCACCTTGCGCGAATAGTGGAAGCGGATGTCGCCCCCGTTCTCTTCGCCGGTGACGGTAAAGATCGTGGCCTGATCGCGTAGCGCGCCGCTGAAATACGGCTGTTCCGCAAGGACCGAGCCGAGTTCGCGGCGATCGGAGCTGGCAACCACGCGGCCTTGCTGATCCAGCAGAAGGATCCGGGCGACATTGATGTCCTCTGCCACTTCGATCAGGCGCTGCGAAGTGTTGGTGAAATCCTTGCTTTGCAGCGCGGTCGCCAGGACCGGATCGCGGGCAAGCAGTTGCGGAACCAGCGACTGCTGGCGCAGCAGCGTGACCATGTTGCCCGAATACAGCGCCGCCCGAAGCTGGCTTTCCGCGCGCAGCGTCTCGGAGAAGCGCTGCGTCAGCCAGTGGTTCGACGCCAGCATCAGCGCCACGGCAGCGATCAGCACAAGACCTGCCGCGACCCGCACCCGGGGCGACATCCTGGTTCTCAGACTACTGATGCGCGGGCTGCCCTCGCGCGTTGTCTCGCTCATGGATGAAAGCTAGGCTGAAGCCGTAGGGGCGGCAAGGGCACCCGCGCCGACGCGCGGTCAAGCGCCGATGCTTGCCGCCGCCGCGATCGACTCGAACAGCGCCGCGCCATCCGTTCCGCCCAGCGCCGGATCGACCGCGCGTTCGGGATGCGGCATCATCCCCAGCACACGGCGATTGTCCGACAGGATCCCGGCAATATCGGCTGTGGAGCCGTTGGGATTGTCGGCATAGGTGAACGCGATCCGATCCTCACCGCGCAGCCGGTCCAGCAGGGCGGCGTCGGCGACGTAATTGCCATCGTGATGGGCAATCGGGACCGTCAGGCTTTGCCCTTTGGCATAATGCGAGGTGAACGCGCTGTCGGCAGTCGCTACGTTCAGCGTCACGTCGCGGCAGACGAAGGTCAGCCCGGCATTGCGCATCAGCGCGCCCGGCAGTAGCCCGGATTCGATCAGCACCTGGAACCCGTTGCAGACACCCAGCACGTGCCCGCCCTTGTTGGCGAATTCGACGACCGAGCGCATGACCGGCGCCTGAGCCGCGATGGCCCCGCAGCGCAGGTAATCGCCGAACGAGAAACCGCCGGGAATCGCCACCAGGTCCAGACCCTCGGGCAGGGCGGCATCCTTGTGCCAGACCATGGCCGGCTTGCGGCCGGTGGCCTGTTCCAGCGCAACGGCCATGTCGCGGTCGCAGTTCGAACCCGGAAAGACGATGACAGCGGTTTTCATGCGTCAAACCTCGTGATGACGGCGACGCCCGGCGGGGTCGGGCCGTTGAACGCGCGCAATTCGGCCGAGGCGTCGGACAACGCCACCTCGCGGCCGATCAGCGGCGACAGGTCGACAGCGCCCGAGCGGATCAGGTTGAAAAGGGGCGGGTAGGCACGCGTCGGCATCCCGCGCGAACCGTAAAGCGCCAGGTTGCCCATGTAGACGGCGCTCATGTTGATCTCCATGCGGGCGGTGTGGCCCACCGGCATGCCGACCTGCACATGCCGGCCCAGCGGGCGCAGGCATTCCAACGAGGCATTGGCGACAGCAGGATGGCCAAGCGCCTCAATCGAGACATGGGCACCGCCACCGGTGATCTCGCGGATCGCCTCGGCGGTGTTCTCTGTCTTCGCGTTCACTGCGGCATCCGCGCCCAACTGCTTGGCGTGGTTCAGTTTTTCATCGACGATATCGACCACCACCACGCGCGCGCCCAGTGCCTTGCCCAGCAGCATCGCCGATAGGCCGATTCCCCCGGTGCCGTGCACCGCCAGCCATTCCCCGGGATGCAGGTTGGCGCGCCCGGTCAGCGCGTGCCAGGCGGTGGTGACACGGCAGCCCAGGCCAGCCGCCATCACCGGCGACATGTCCTCGGGCAGGACCGAAAGGTTGTGGTCGCGCGGAACGGCGATCAGATCCGCGAAGGCGCCCGGCTCGATGAAGCCCGGCAGGCGCTGGTCGGTGCAGGTGTTCTGTTCGCCCGCACGGCAGGCGGGGCAGGTGCCGCACGACAGGATGAACGGCGCGATCAGCTTGTCGCCGACCTTGTGCGTCGCGCGCGGCCCGGCGGCGATGACTTCGCCGCAATACTCGTGGCCCGGGATCTGCGGCGGTTTCACCCGCGGATGCTCGCCCACCCAACCATGCCAGTCGGACCGGCAGATGCCACAGGCGAGCGTCTTGAGGACGACTCCGTCCTCGGGCACGGCGGGATCAGGCAGCGTCTGGATCTCCAGGTCCGCATTGTACTCGACCATCACCGCCGCGCGCATGTCAGAGCAGCTCCACGCGGTAGTCTTCGATCACCGTGTTGGCGAGCAGCTTCTCGCACATCTCGGCCAGCTTCGCCTCGGCCTCTTCGCGCGAAGCGGCTTCGAGTTCGACATCCAGCAGCTTGCCCTGGCGGACGCCGCTGACACCATCAAACCCCATCGAGCCCAGGGCATGGCGCACGGCTTCGCCCTGGGGATCAAGCACGCCCTGCTTGAGCGTCACGTAGATTCTTGCCTGCATCGTTCTCACTGCACCAGTTTGGGGCCTTTGGTGGTCGCACCGTTGCGGGGCAGAACGCCCAGCCGACGCGCGACCTCGGTATAGGCTTCGGACAGGTCGCCCAGCTCGTGGCGGAACACGTCCTTGTCCAACTTGCGGCCGCTCTGGATGTCCCACAGGCGGCAGCTGTCGGGGCTGATCTCGTCGGCAACGATCAGGCGCTGGAAATCGCCCTCGAACACGCGGCCGATCTCGATCTTGAAATCGATCAGCTTGATGCCGACGCCGTACATCAGGCCCGACATGTAATCGTTCACGCGCAGCGCCAGCGCGATCATGTCGTCGATGTCCTGCTGGCTGGCCCAGTTGAAGGCGATGATGTGCTCTTCGGTGACCATCGGGTCGCCCAGGGCGTCGTCCTTCAGGTAGAACTCGATGATCGGGCGCGGCAGTTCAGTGCCTTCGTTCATCCCCAGGCGCTTGGCCATGCTGCCAGCCGCGACGTTGCGCACGACGACTTCCAGCGGAATGATCTCGACCATGCGGACAAGTTGCTCGCGCATGTTCAGGCGGCGGATGAAATGGTTCGGCACGCCGATCTGGGTCAGACCGGTCATGAAGAACTCGGACAGGCGGTTGTTCAGGACGCCCTTGCCCTCGATCACCGCATGCTTTTCGGCGTTGAAGGCGGTCGCGTCATCCTTGAAGTACTGGATGAGCGTGTCTGGCTCCGGCCCCTCGTAGAGGATCTTGGCCTTGCCTTCATAGATCATGCGGCGGCGTGCCATTGGGGTGCTCCGATGCGGTGGAATTGCGCGCAGCTATAGGGCAGGGGCGTTCGGGGGGCAAGTGGGCTCGGTCAGGGGAGCGTGGTGCGGCATATTGGGACGATTGGCGCACGCCACCACTGGTGCATCCTGCGATAGTTCCCGATATATGGAGTATCGCAGGCAACAAGGGCCTGGACGGCCACAGGAGAGTGCAAGATGACCACGTTCGACGAGCGGGAGCAGGCGTTCGAGAAAAAATACGCCCATGACGCCGAAATGCAGTTCAAGGCCGAAGCGCGCCGTAACAAGCTGCTGGGCCTTTGGGCGGCCGAACTGCTGGGCAAGCGGGGCCCGGATGCCGACGCCTACGCGCGCGAAGTGATCAAGTCGGATTTCCAGGAAGCCGGCCACGAGGATGTCGTGCGTAAGGTCTCGGGTGATCTGGGCGATATGGCGACCGAAGCCGAGGTGCGCGAGAAGATGGCGCAACTGCTGATCGTCGCGAAAGACCAAGTGATGAACGAGAACGGCGACTGAGCCGACCTGACCCGGTATTCCCCGAACGATCTCGACGCGCTTCGACGATGAAGCGCGTCGATGGCGGATGTTGGCGGCTGGCAGCCGCCTCGTGCCGGTCAGCCGCCGAATTCCACCACGCCGCAGGCGATCCGCCCGCCTGCGCCCGCATCCTCGCCATAGCTGTCGGGATTTTCGTGAACGATCACGGCAGTGCCGTCCGCATCGTTCATTGACGCAGCGCCGTCTGCCGACAGCGTCACGTCGGTGCTGAAGATGTCAGCTTTGGCGATACCGTCGGCGTTGACCCAGATATTCGTAAGATCCCCGGCATGGCGTTCGCCACCAGCCAGCAGGCCGTGACCCGCGCCTTCGGGATTGAAGTGATCGCCCGCCGCCGCGAAATCCGGCGCGCAACTTCCCGTCTCGTGCAGGTGGAATCCGTGCCAGCCCTCGGGCAGGCCGTCCAGTTCGGCCCGAACCAGAACGCCTTGGTCGCTTTCGGTGAATGTCACGGTGCCGACCGCGTTCCCGTCTGCGTCCGTCATGTCGGCGGTCGCGCCGGGTGACTGGGCCGCAAGTGGCCCTGCCAGCATCAGCAGAATGGCGGTGGTGGTGATGGTCTTCGGCATCGTCGGATCCTCCCCCTTTGCCTCAGGTACCGGGTGCAATAATAGCACCCGGTCAGCCAACGTGCGAAAGGCGGATTTGATCCGGGGCGGGTATCAGCTTTCGCCGAACACCCGCGCGAAGATCGTGTCGACGTGCTTGGTGTGGTAGCCAAGGTCGAACTTGTCCTCGATCTCGGCCTCGGACAGCGCCGCCGTCACTTCGGCGTCGCCCTTTAGTTCTTCCATGAAATCAGCGCCTTGCTCCCACACCTTCATGGCGTTGCGCTGTACGAGGCGATAGGCGTCCTCGCGGCTGACGCCTTTCTGGGTCAGCGCCAGCAACACCCGTTGCGAGTGCACGAGACCGCGGAACTTGTTCATGTTGGCGATCATGTTGTCGGGATAGATCTCCAGCTTGTCGATCACCTGGGTCAGGCGAACCAGCGCGAAATCCAGCGTGATGGTGGAATCGGGACCGATGTTGCGCTCGACCGAGCTGTGCGAAATGTCCCGCTCGTGCCACAGCGCGACATTCTCCATCGCGGGGACGACGGCCATGCGCACCAGCCGGGCAAGGCCGGTCAGGTTCTCGGTCAGCACCGGGTTGCGCTTGTGCGGCATCGCGGACGAGCCCTTCTGGCCTTTTGAGAAAAACTCTTCTGCCTCAAGCACTTCCGTCCGCTGCATGTGACGAACTTCGATGGCGACGTTCTCGATGCTGCTGGCGACGACACCCAGCGCGGCGAAGAAGGCCGCGTGCCGGTCGCGCGGAATCACCTGAGTGCTGATCGGCTCGGGTTCCAGCCCCAGTTTCTCGCAGACATGCGCCTCGACCGCCGGGTCGATGTTGGCGAAGGTGCCGACAGCGCCGGAAATCGCGCCGGTCGCGATTTCTTTGCGAGCAACTTCAAGACGTTCGCGGTTGCGCTTCATCTCGGCATAGAACCGGGCAAAGGTCAGGCCCATCGTCGTCGGCTCGGCGTGAATGCCGTGGCTGCGGCCGATACGGATCGTGTCCTTATGCTCCAGCGCGCGGCGCTTGAGCGCGTCGAGCAGGCCGTCCATGTCGGCAAGAAGGATGTCGGCGGCGCGGACAAGCTGCACGTTGAACGTGGTGTCCAGCACGTCCGAGCTGGTCATGCCCTGGTGGACGAACCGGGCTTCCTCGTTGCCGATGATCTCGGCCAGGTGGGTCAGGAAGGCGATCACGTCGTGCTTGGTCGTGCGCTCGATCTCGTCGATGCGATCGACGTCGAACTCGACATCCTTGGCCTTCCAGACCGCTTCGGCAGAGGCCTTGGGGATCACGCCCAGATCGGCCTGCGCATCGCAGGCATGGGCCTCGATCTCGTACCAGATGCGGAACTTGGTCTCGGGCGACCAGATGGC
>JBFHFG010000012.1:0-15272 GCA_041583815.1 Halovulum sp. | reverse complement strand
GGTGAGGATGAGCCTGCTCTTGCCATCGCCGCAGATGCCCCGCCCCTGCTGAAAACACTGATAGCGCGCGGTCACGTGGTTCTGGATGGCGTGGATTTCGCTTCAGGCGCACAACAACTGGACGAAAATGCCATTTCGGCGCTTGAACCCTTGGCCGAAGCCCTGCGTGTGGCCCCCGAAGTGCGCGTCATGCTGGTGGGGCATTCCGACGATATCGGCGCGCTTAGCGCGAACATCGCGCTGTCACGCGCCCGCGCCGCCGCCGTTCGTGCCGCGCTGGCCGAACGATTCGGCATCGACAGTCGCCGAATCGAGGCAGAGGGCGCCGGATTCCTGTCGCCCCGCGCACCCAACACGACCGAATCTGGTCGCGCGTTGAACCGTCGGGTCGAGGCCGTACTGCGCTAAGTTATTGCATTGCAGCGTTTAATGCCGCAGCGCAGCATCATACCAAATCCACCGCGGATAAAAAAAGGGCCGCGTCGAAACGCGGCCCAAGTCTAGGGAGGAAATGCCCGGAACGGGCATGCCGCCGAAGCGACATCTACTTGATATCAAAGGGCGTCAGGCCTGTCCGTACACGATTGGGAATAGCCGCTGTTCCCTGCCGGAAAAGCCCCCGGCGAAAAGATCCCTCAGGCCGAGGCCTGCTCGGGCGTCCGCTCCCACGGCGGGACCTTGCCGAAGTGGGACGTCAGGAAATCCAGGAAGCTGCGGATCTTGGGCGCCATGTTCCGGCGCTCAGGATAGATCGCGTAGATCGCCGACGAGGTCTGCACATGCTCGGGAAGAACATGCAGCAACCGCCCGGCGGCGATGTCGTCGTTGACCAGGTAGGTCGAGATCCGGCTGATCCCCATCCCCGCCAGCGTGGCGTGATAGACGGCATCGGCGCTGTTCGCCTCGAAGTTTCCGGTCACGTGGACAAGCTCGGAGCCAGAGGCGCCCTTGAACTTCCACTCGTTCCACTTCTCGACGGTCGAAAGCTTCAGGCAGTTGTGATCGACAAGGTCGGAGGGCAGCTGAGGCATCCCGTGCTTGGCGATATACCCGGGCGAGGCGACAAAGATCCGCCGGTTCGGGGCCAGCTTGCGGGCAATCACCTGCGCGCTGTCGATCTGCTCGGAAAAGCGGATGCCGACGTCGATATCCTCGGTAAAGATGTCCGCGTTGCGGTCGGTCAGTTCCAGGTCCACGCTCAGGTCCGGCACCTGCGCCAGGAAATCCGGCAGGATGGGCAGGATCTGCGCCTTGCCAAACGCGACGGTCGCGCAGATGCGCAGCTTTCCACGTGGGCTGGCAGACAGGGATTCAAGCAGTTCCTGCGTTTCCGAAACAGTCTTAGAGACCTCGGCGCAGCGGTCGTAGAACACGCGCCCTTCTTCCGTCAGGCTGATTCCCTGCTGGGTACGGGTCAGCAGGCGCACGCCCATCCTGTCCTCGAGCGCCGCAATCTGCTTGCTGACCGCCGAGGGCGAATGGTTGATCTCACGCGCGGCGCCCGAGAAACTACCCTTCTCGACCACGCGGGCAAACAGAATCATATGCGATGAAAGTTCCATGACTTTCCTCGTTTACCTGACTAGCGCCCCGTCAACCCGAGACCCCGGGTCGGAACATGCATTATTTTGCGGCGCACAATACTATGCTGCGCCGCAGCGAACTGTAAAGATACCACCCGTGAACATTTCGTGAAACACTCAGGCCGGCCAATGGTCCGGCCCGCGGCCTTTCAGGCGTTCGGCCAGGAAGTCGATGAACGCACGAAGCTTGGGCTGGGTGTAACGACCCGGCGGGTAGACCGCATAGATGCCCAGAAGGTCAAGCTCCATGTCCGGAAGGATGCGCACCAGTCGCCCGTTCTGGACGGAATCGCCAAGCAGAAAGCTGGGAAGCAGTGCGATTCCCAGGCCGCTTTCCGCGGCACGGCGCAGGCTGTCGCCATTGTTCGCGGTCAGCCGCCCCCCCACGCGCACGTGCCGTTCGCCGCCCTTCTTGGATTTCAGGCGCCAGAAGTTCCCGGTCGACAGGTTCGAATAGTGCAGCAGCGTATGGTCGGACAGGTCGTCGATGGTTTCCGGGGCGCCGACCGACCGCAGGTAGTCGGGGCTGGCGACCAGATGGGCGCTGGTTTCGGCCAGCTTGCGTGCGCGCAGACTGCTGTCCTCCAGCGTGCCGATGCGGATCGCCACGTCGAACCCCTCGGCGACCAGTTCGACGAACCGGTCCTCAAGCACCATGTTGACCGAAACCTCGGGGTATTCCTTCAGGAATTCGCCCACCAGCCCCGAGACCTGGCTGATCCCGAAGTTCACCGGGGTGGACACACGCAGCGCGCCGCGCGGCGCGGTCTGCATGGCATTCACCATCTCGTCCGCCTCAATCGCGCCGGACAGCACCACGGTGGCGCGGTCATAATAGGCCAACCCGATCTCGGTCGGGTTGACCCGCCGGGTCGTGCGGTTCAGCAACCGGGCGCCCAACCGGGCCTCCAGCGCCGAAACATGCTTCGAAACGGCGGATTTCGACATGCCCAGCTTGCGGGCCGCGTCCGTGAAGCCGCCCTGGTCGACCACCGACACGAAGGCCTCCATCTCGCTCAACCGGTCCATGCAATATCCTCAGAGCCCGTTCAATCCGGGGTTATTTCATGTTCATGCCGCCGTGATTCAAGATGCAACCGTGCGATTGGGCACGATTCAGGAACAATAGCGCAGCTGTTCCGAATATTTCGTGGCCCGCGCCTGGACCCGTGCCGCCGTGTTCTGCAACCACGCTTTCGAGGTGTAGCTGCCCCGCGCGAACCCGCTGTGGCCCTCATGATAGGCCAAGTAGTGGCGATAGGCATCCTCGGGGTGCACGCCGGACTGCTTGGTGGTCTTGGACATGTACCAGCCCATGAAGTCCGTGGCGTCGTGGAAGCGGTGGCGCTTGGCGTGGCGGCGGCCGGTTTCGTCCCGGTACCAGTCCCAGGTGCCGTCGATCGCCTGCGCGTAGCCATAGGCCGACGACACGCGCCCGGTCGGGATGAAGCCCAGGAAATAGGTCCGCGGCGTGCGTGCACGCGGCTGGAACGTACTTTCCTGGTACAACGTCGCCAATTGCACGGGGATCGGCACGCCCCAGCGCTTTTCGGTTGCCGCCATCGCACGGAACCAACTCGGCCGCTCGCGCTTGATGACGCAGGCGTCCTCGACATTGTTCGGGGGGCCCTGGCTGGCGCCGGAACACGCCGTCAGCGCCATAAACAATAGCAGGGCATAGCGGGACATGGGCCGCGCCGTTCGTTTGGTCATGACTGCTCGATCCGTGCTTTGGTGCACTTGTATTCGCGTAGAATGCCAAAAACCGCCGGGTTTTGAAAGCCTCAGATGAAAAACGCCAGCAGCGCCGGTATCGCGATCACCGCCATCAGGGTCGAAACCACCACCATCCCGGCGACCTCGTCGGAATCCGCGCCGTATTTCTCGGCCAGCATGAAGGCCGTTACCGCCACCGGGGTACTGACCTGAAGCACAAGGACGCCAGTCGCCAACGGCTCCAGCGCGAACCAGTAGGCGGCGCCCAGGCTGACCGCGACGCACAGCGCCAGCTTGACCGCCGACATCCACAGCGCGCGCCCCACGCCGCCCGGCCGCAGGCGTGAAATCGCCACCCCCAGCGTGATCAGCATCATAGGGATCGCGATCTGGCCGATCAGTTCCAGCGTGTTGGTCGACCATTCTGGCAGGGACCAGCCCTTGACCAGGAACAACCCGCCCAGCAGCGTTGCCCACAGCATCGGTTCGCGCAGGATGCGCGCGGGATTGGCGCTGCCCGACACGACCCACAGGCCCAGGCTGAAGTAGATCACCGTCATGATCGCGAAGATCACAACCGCATAGTCCAGCCCGACGTCACCGAAGGCGAACAGCGCCAGTGGCAGGCCCAGGTTGCCGGTGTTGCCGAACGTCATCGGCGAAAAGAACGTCCGCTGGCTCAGCCCCGCGACATGCAGCAGGCCCGCCACCACCGCGGCGACCGCGACATAGGCGGCGACCGTGGCCAGTGCGGCGTCCCGCAGGCTGGACGGGTCGATCTCGGTCCGCATCAGCGCCGTGAAGATCAGGCAGGGCATCGCCAGGCTCATCGCCAGCCGCGTGACGAACTCAACGTCATAGAAATGCCCCAGCCGGACCCAGCCCCAGCCTATTCCGGCCAGCACGAAGACGGGTGCCACGATCTGCAACACCTGTAGAATCAAGTCCATGAAAACTCCTGCGCGCCGTACAAATTCAGGGCCGACCCATTGCCAATCGGGGGCACCGGGCCGATATGGACTCGGATGCCATCAAGGTCTAGGAATGAACCACACCCTTACAGGTTTCGAAATGCAGACGTCGCACGCAAAGTTCACCATTGGCGAGGTAGTCAGACACCGCGTCCACTCCTTCCGGGGGGTGATCTTTGACGTGGATCCGGTGTTCAGCAACACCGACGACTGGTACAACGCGATTCCGGCCGAGAACCGGCCGTCCAAGGATCAGCCGTTCTATCACCTGCTGGCCGAGAACGAGACTTCTTACTATGTCGCCTATGTTTCGGAACAGAACCTCGTTCGGGACGAAACGGGCGAGCCCGTGGACCATCCCGAAGTGGGCGAGATGTTCGGCCTGCTGAGCGACGGCAAGTACGATCTCGACGGCCTGCTGCATTGACGGCGGCGCCGTGCGGACGGCGCGGCCGAACAAGGAAAGCGCGGCGATGACCTCTCCTCTGGCGTGGCTTGGACAGCGGCGGCGCGCGTGGCGCTCCAGCTGGCGCGAGGGCGTGTCGCGGCCCGGCGCGCGTTTGAACGCGCACCTGCACATGAACCTCGCCGATCACGGGCTGCTGCGGCGGTTCTGGACGAACCGCGCACAGGTTGCCCCGGGCGTGATGCGGTCGAACCAGCCCTCGCCCCGGCAGTTGCGCCAACTGGCGCGCCAGGGCGTGCGCAGCATCCTCAACCTGCGCGGCGCCAACTCCCAGGGTGCCTACGCGCTGGAACGGGACGCCTGCGCGGCGGCCGGCCTGACGCTGATCGATTTCCCGATGAACTCGCGTCAGCTGCCGACGGTGCAGCAGATTCACGCGCTCAAGCACATCTTCGACACCGCCGAACGGCCGCTGCTGATGCACTGCAAGTCCGGCGCCGACCGCGCAGGCTTCGCCGCCGCGCTCTATGTCCTGCTTGACGGCGGCACACCCGAACAGGCGGCCCGGCACCTGGGGCTGCGGAACCTGCACCTCAGCCATTCCGACGCAGGGATCCTCGACCATTTCCTGGACGCCTACCGCCGCTTCGACGCGCGCACGCCGACACCGTTCCTGGACTGGGTCGACCATCACTACGATCCGCACGCGCTGGCCGAAAGCTTCCGTCCCGGCCGCTCGGGCGCGTTCCTCAACAGCACGCTTCTGCGCCGCGAGTAGCCGATGACCACCCCGACCCCAAAGGGCCTGCTGCGACGGGTCTGGACCGATTACGTACGGGCGCACTTGCGGCGCCTGCTGCTGGCGCTTGGCCTGATGACCATCGAGGGCGGGATGTTGGGCGCGCTCAGCTACATGGTCAAACCGATGTTCGACCGTGTGTTCGTAGAAGGGCAGGAAGGCGCGCTGGGTCTGATCGTCGGCGCGATCTTCGTGATCTTCACCGCCCGCGCCATTGCCGGGTTCTTCCAGCGCTCGATCGTCGTGACCACCGGGCTCAAGGTGATCACCCACATGCAGCGCGACCTGACGGCGCACCTGCTGTCGCTGGACACGGGGTTCTTCCTCAAGAACGCCCCCGGCGGCCTGATCGAGCGGGTACGCGGCGACGCGCAGGCCCTGCAACAGGCGGCATCGACCGCGCTGATGACCATGGGGCGCGACACCGTCAGCCTTGTCTCGCTGCTGGCCGTGGTGCTGTGGATCGACTGGATCTGGGCGCTGCTGGTGTTCGTCGGCGTGCCGGTGATCGTGCTTCCGGTGGTGGCCCTGCAACGCCTGATCCGCGCCCGTAGCCGCACCGCGCGCGAGGCGTCGGCCACGATCTCGACCCGCCTTGACGAGATCTTTCACGGCATGACTGCGATCAAGGTCAACCGGCTCGAGGAATACGAGGCGAACCGCTTCGCGCAGGCGGTCGACCGTTTTTTCCGCGCCCAGCGCACCGCGCAGGTGGGTCAGGCCGCTCTGCCGGCGGCAATCGACGTGCTGGCGGCGCTCGGGTTTCTGGGCGTGCTGCTCTACGGCGGCCAGCAGATCCTCGACGGCCAGAAAAGCGTCGGCGAGTTCATGAGCTTCTTCACCGCCATGGCGCTGATCTTCGATCCATTGCGGCGGCTGTCGAACGTCACCGGGCAGATCAACGCGGCGCTGGCCAGCCTTGAACGGCTGTATCAGTTGTTCGATTCGCGCCCGCAGGTGGTTCAACGCCCACCGGCAGTGGCGGCCGCCCCGGTCGACCGCGTGCCTGACGGCGACATCGTGTTCAGCGACGTGCGCGTCGCCTACGACGATCAACCGGTGCTGCACGGGCTGGATTTTACTGCGCAGCGGGGCAAGACCACGGCGCTGGTCGGCGCCAGCGGCGCGGGCAAAAGCACCGTGTTCAACCTGCTGACCCGTTTGATCGAGCCGCAGTCCGGCACCATCACCATCGGCGGCACAGATATTGCCACGGTCGACGCGGCGGCGCTGCGTGGCCATTTCGCGCTGGTCGCGCAGGACGCGGCCCTGTTCGACGAGACGATCCGCCAGAACATCGCTCTCGGTCGGCTGGACGCCACCGACGCCCAGATCGAGGCCGCGGCCGAGCGTGCCACCGTCGCGGACTTCGCCGCGCGCCTGCCGCAGGGGCTGGACAGCCCGGCGGGTCCGCGCGGGGCCAACCTGTCCGGCGGTCAGCGGCAGCGCGTGGCAATCGCGCGCGCGATGCTGCGCGACGCGCCAGTACTGCTGCTGGATGAGCCGACGTCGGCACTGGATGCCCGCGCCGAGGCGGCGATCCAGCAGGCGCTGGCGCGCCTGGCCGAGGGCCGGACGACCCTGGTGATTGCGCACCGGCTGGCAACGATCCGCGATGCCGACCACATTCTTGTGCTCGACCAGGGTCGCGTCGCCGAACAGGGCCGGCATGAGGAACTCCTGGCCAACGGCGGCCTCTACACCCAGCTCCACAACCTGCAGATCGGGTCCGGGCCGCACAGCGGCTAGGGGGAGCCGCCCCTTCGACTTCCCGCACCCCGGACCCGCGCGTCAGCGCGGGCCGGGCCCAACGGGCCGAAGCGTTCCGCAGGATCGCGCCCGGCCGGGCGGGAGCCCACCGACGCCCGCGCCGGACCTCAATCCTCAGATACCCAGCGCGCAGCCGTCCTTGCGCGGGTCCGACGCCCCGATCAGCACCCCGCGCGCATGGTCGATGCGGATCGCCTGCGATCCGCCGATCGGCGCTACCGGCACCGCGACCCGGTGCCCCTTCGCGGCCAGCGCCGGATGCAGCGCGGCGTCATATCCGGCCTCCAACCGCAACTCGCCTGCCTCGGGGAAGGAGCGCGGCGCATTCATCGCCTCCTGCGGGTCCATCCCGAAATCCACAAGGTTCGACAGGAACCGCACGTGCCCGGCCGCCTGGTACTGACCACCCATCACGCCGAACGGCATGGTGACGCGGCCGTTCTCGACCAGCATCGCCGGGATGATCGTGTGCATCGGCCGCTTGCCCGGCCCGGCCTCGTTCGGGTGCCCTGGTTCCAGGCAGAACCCCGCGCCGCGGTTCTGGAACAGGATCCCCGACCCCGGTGCCAGGATCCCGGACCCAAAGCTATGAAAGATTGAATAGATCAGCGACACCGCCATGCCGTCACCGTCCACGACGCACAGGTAGACCGTGTCGCGATGCGCCGCTCCCGCCGCGGCGGCCGGGTCGGGCAGCGCGCGGTCGGGATCGATCAGCGCCGCCAGCCGGTCTGCCAGCGCCGGATCGGTCAGCCGTGCCACCGCGTCGCCAGCGGTGGCGGGATCGGCCACGAACCGGTTGCGTGCGTCATAGGCCAGCTTGGCCGCCTCGGCCTCCAAGTGCACGCGCGCCGCGCCGTACGGGTCCAGCCGGCCGACATCGTGCCGCTCGAGGATCGCGGCCATCAGCAGCGCGGCAACCCCCTGCCCATTCGGCGGCAGCTCGACCAGCTCGACGCCGCGATAGGTGCCGCGTATCGGGGTGACGTAGTCGCAGGTCTGTGCGGCGAAATCCGCCTCGGTATGATCTCCACCACCAGCGCGCAGGGCGGCGACCATGTCGGCCATTGCCTCGCCCTCGTAGAACCCGGCGCGGCCCTGCTCGGCCACGCGGCGCAGCAAGGCCGCCTGTGCGGGTGCGCGAAAGATCTCGCCCGCGACGGGCGCGCGGCCGCCAATCAGGTACTGATCGCGCGCCGCCCCCTGCAACGTGCCCTGCGCCAGCCGCCAGTCCAGCGCCACCCGCGGCGCTACCGGGACACCCCGTTCGGCATGGTCTATGGCCGGTGCCAGCACCCGGTCCAGCCCCAGCCGCCCGTGATCGGCGGACAGTTTCACAAAGCCGTCGACGGCGCCCGGCACCGTGACCGCCCGCGCATCGCCCAACGGAATCGACGACAGCCCCTCGGCCCGCAAACGCGCGGCGTCCAGCCCGGAGGGCGCCCGACCGGAGGCATTCAGACCCAGGATATCCTCGCTGCCCGCCGGCTTGACCAGCGCGAACAGGTCGCCCCCCAGCCCCGTCGACTGCGGCTCGCAGATCCCCAGCAGGACCGCCGCCGCAATCGCGGCATCGACGGCATTGCCGCCATCGGACAGGATCCGCGTGGCCTCGAGCGTGGCCAGCGGGTGCGAGGTCGCGGCCATGCCCCCCGTGGCATAGACGAGAGAGCGGTCGGGGTGGTGAAAATCGCGCATGTCGGGCCTATCCAGGTCAGTCAGGTTGACCCAGTCCTAGCCGATCACGCCGCGCCTGTCAGGACAGGAAAGGCAACCGGCGCCGCCAAGGCTTTGGGGGGCCAAACCCGACGGCGCCGGAAACGAAGCTCGCTCGAGCAACGATTCCATATGCAACTATCAGTACGGCAAGCCGATGTGGAAACTGTGGTACGATTCAGGCAGCCGGATTTCGAAACCCTTGCCAAGCGGCCATGCATCGGGAATGGTTGACGAATGGTCCAACCCACCGGTGCCCCCATCACCCGACTGAACGCCGCCCCGCGGCAGGTCAGCTTCCATCGCAGCGAGCTTTCGGTGATCCTGCAACTATACGGTCGCATGGTCGCGATCGGCGAGTGGCGCGACTACGGCATTTCAATGCTGCGCGATGTCGCCGTGTTCTCGATCTTCCGGCGCGCGGCCGAGCACCCGCTCTACCGGATCGAGAAGCGCCCGTCGCTGGCCAACCGCCAGGGGCAATACAGCGTGATCGGCATGGACGGGCGGATCCTGAAACGCGGCCACGACCTGCGCGCCGTGCTGCGGGTGCTCGAGAAAAAACTCATACGCGCCGTGGACGACTGAGGCCGACGCCTCCGGCGGGGATATTTTCGGAAAGTGGAAGGCGGGCCGCGTTCAGCCCAGGCGGCGCGCAGCGGTGACGGGGCCCGTGTCGGTGGCGGCGATGCGCGCCAGCGCGGGCTCCAGCGGTTCGGCGGCGACCGCCATGTGATACGCATTCGCGTGCAGCAGCGTCTCCGGATCCAGAACGATGGCCACGTGCCCGCGCCAGAAGAGCAGATCGCCCCGCTGGCGGGGACCTGTCGCCTCGGTGCCCAGCGCCGCTTGCTGGTCGGAATCGCGCGGTACGGTGGTACCGGTTGCGGCCAGTGCCAGCTGAACCAGCGCGGAACAGTCCAGCCCGGCCTCGCTGCGGCCGCCCCACAGGTAGGGCACGCCGATCAGCCGAGCGGCGATATCGGTGAAATCGCCCGGCTCGGCGCGGCCCAAATGCGGCAGAGGGCACCAGCGGCCGCAGGGCAGGCGGGCATAGCCGTCGCGTTCCTCGACCACCTGCACCCGC
Organism: Halovulum sp.; assembly: GCA_041583815.1. Lineage (GTDB taxonomy): Bacteria > Pseudomonadota > Alphaproteobacteria > Rhodobacterales > Rhodobacteraceae > Halovulum. The sequence continues at coordinate 5,224 of JBFHFG010000012.1, read as the reverse complement.
GCCAGCCACGGCAGCGACCCGTTGGGCGCCTGTTTCAGCCCCGGCGCCGGGTAGACCTGCGTCCCGCGCGAGACCACCAGCCGTTCGTCGCCCTTCCCCCAGTCCGCATCCGCTGGCGCCAGCCCGGCGGCTGCGACATAGCCCACGTAGCCGTCGACGCGGTTCTGCACCCAGGCCATGCCGGTGGCGGGGTCGATGTCGTAAAGATCGACCGCCTCGCCAAACAACAGTTGCGAGGTCAGCCCCCCCGTGCGGTGCGGCCCGCCGAACATGTCCAGCGCCGGGGCCGCAACGGTCATCGGAGTTGGCGCGGCATAGGCGTCAGCCGCGATCCGGCCGCGCAGATGCTCGGCCGCCAGGTCCGGGCGCGCCGGGGTGATGCGGGGATCGAACGCGGTCAAGCCGCGCCCCCGCCATGGCGCGCGGCCAGCACGTCCAGCAGCGACCGCGCCCCCTGGCACGCACCGCCCTTGGGGCGCGCGGGCTTGGCCGCCGGGGTCCAGCCATAGACGTCGAAATGGGCATAGGCCGCCGCGCCGCCGGTGAACCGGCGCAGGAACAGCGCCGCGGTGATCGACCCTGCGAAGCCGCCCTTGGGGGCGTTATCCAGGTTCGCGATCTCGGGTTCGATCATCTCCTCGTAGGGGGCCCAGAACGGCATCCGCCACAGAGGGTCCGCCCGCTCGGTCGCGGCGCGGGCAAGATCTGCCGCAAGGCCGTCGTCGTCGGTGTAGAACGGCGGCATGTCCGGGCCCAGCGCCACCCGCGCCGCGCCGGTCAGCGTCGCCATCGAGACCAGCAGCGCCGGTGACTCTTCGGCCGCCAGCGCCAGGGCGTCGGCCAGCACCAGCCGACCCTCGGCGTCGGTGTTGTTGATCTCGACCGTCAGCCCGTTGCGCGCGGTCAGTACGTCGCCGGGCCGGAATGCGCCCGCCGAGATGCTGTTCTCGACCGCCGGGATCAGCACGCGCAGGCGTACCGGCAACTTCAGCCGCATGATCATCCGCGCAAGGCCCAGCACGGTCGCCGCGCCGCCCATGTCCTTTTTCATCAAGCCCATCGAGCTGCCCGGCTTGATGTTCAGCCCGCCGGTGTCGAAGCAGACACCCTTGCCAACCAACGTCACCGTCGGCGCATCGGGTGCGCCCCACGCCATGTCGATCAGCCGCGGCGCCTTGTCCGAGGCGCGGCCGACAGCGTGGATCATCGGGAAGTTCCGCTCCAGCAGCTCGTCGCCGACGATCATCGAGATTTCGGCGCCCTCGGCACCGGCCAGGTCGCGCGCCGCGGCTTCCAGTTCGTCCGGGCCCATGTCGTTGGCGGGCGTGTTGATCAGGTCACAGGCCAGGGAAACGCCGGCGGCCTCTTCCTCCAGCCGGGTGGCATCGACGCCGTCGGGGGCGATCAGCGCCGCCTCCTGCGCGGGCTTGGGGCTGTAGCGGTCGAAGCGATAGGCCGACAGCAGCCAGGCCAGCGCGACGCCGTTCCGCGCGGCCGGGGGCAGGTCCCCGTGCAACACGTAGGTGCCGGCGGGTAACGCCCCGGCAAGATTGCCCAGCGGGTACTGCTGGCGCGCCCGTTCGTCCGCGGTACCCCACCCCGCCAGCGCCATCGCCAGGCTGCCGTCCGGCGCGAACAGCAGCCGCACCTCGCCCAGCTTGCCGGTGAACGGCTGCACGGCCAGCTGCGCACGGACCGCGTCGGTCTGCGCGATGGCAAAGCCGTCGATCCCCTCGGGCGAGAGGACGTGGACCGGGATGGCATCGGGGGTGGGCGCGGCGAACCGTGCGGACATCGGAAGAAACTCCTTCAATTCACGGCCCGACCCTAGTGATTCCCCCGGATTTGCCAAGATCATCGTCGCGGTGCGCGCCGGTCGGGCGGCCCCCGCGACTCCGGCTCAGGGGTCCGCGGCCAGCGCAGCGCCCAGCAGGTCGTCCATCACCGCGTCGCCGCAGCGCGCCAGCCGCTGCGCGGTGGCGGCGCGCGCGACAGCGCAATCCTGCCGGTAGCAGTCCGAGGCAGCGCGCGCCGCGGCGGAGAGTTCGACCGCGCCGATGCCGTCGCCCAGCGCGGCGATGCTTCGCGCCAGCCGCGCCGCCCCCGGCGCGTCGGCGCGGGCCACGGCCTGCTCGAACCGGGTCAGGCGATCGGTGATCTCGAACGTGGCGTCGGCCAGCATCTGGCGGCAGCGTTCCGCGCCGATACCGGCCCGCAGACGTTGCAGCACGCACGGGTCCAGCCGCCCGCTTTCCGCCGAGGGCAATGCCAGTACCTGGGCCATGCACGTCTCCTGTGTCGTCGTTTGTGCGGTGACTGTGGACACAAATGCTGAATAACCGGTATAGGCGCGCGGAAACCTTGCCACGCGGCATAACAGATGCAAGTAGGTAAGCCATGAAGACGCATGTACGCCCCCTGCCGAAATACCTGGTCCAGCGCTACAAGGGCTGGAAAGCAACCGATTACGCCGACAGTGCCGCCTGGTACCAGCGCCTGGCCGCCGAAGGGCAGCGCCCGCGCGCGATGGTGATCTCGTGCTGTGACAGCCGGGTGCACGTGACCTCGATCTTCGGGGCCGAGATGGGCGAGTTCTTCATCCATCGCAACATCGCCAACCTGGTTCCCCCGCACAAGCCGGACGGCGACCTGCACGGCACCTCGGCCGCGATCGAATACGCGGTCGGCGCGTTGCAGGTGTCGAACCTACTAGTGCTGGGCCATTCGCAATGTGGCGGCGTGCAGGGTTGCCTGGACATGTGCGAAGGCCACGCGCCGGAACTGGAAAGCGAACTCAGCTATGTCGGTCGCTGGATGGACCTGCTGCGCCCCGGCTACGAGAACGTCAAGGACATCGACGGCCGCCAGCCGCAGCTGCGCGCGCTCGAGAAACAGGCGGTGCTGACCAGCCTGACCAACCTGATGACCTTTCCGCAGGTCGTCGACCGGGTCGCCGACGGCACGCTTGCGATGCACGGGCTGTGGCATGACATCGGCAGCGGCGCGCTGGAATGGTACGACCCCGAGACCGAGCAGTTCCGCGAGGTCTGAACGGGCACGGCCGGGAAACCGGCGCCCAGCACCGTCGCGCCTCCTGCCCTAGACCCTGATCGTCAGACCGTCGATCTCGCGGATGGCGCCGATGCCCCAGATGGTGGCAGGTGGCCCCACCAGTTCGGCATGGGGCAGGTGGTTCGCCAGCGCGGCGATGACCTCCTGCATTTCGGTCCGGGCCAGCGCCTCGCCCAGGCAACGGTGCGCGCCGCCACCGAAAGCCAGGTGCAGCTTGGGATGGTCGGCGCGGCGGATGTCGAACCGGTCCGGATCGGCATAGACCGCCGGATCGCGCAACGCGGACACCAGCATCGGGGCGATGATCGTGCCCTTCGGCACAAGATAGCCGTCCATCTCGAAATCCTCATCGGCCACCTGCGCGATCGAGCAGATCACCGGATCATAGCGCAACCCCTCCTGCACGGCGCCGGGCACCAGCGCGTCGGGTTCGGCGCACAACGCCAGCCACTGCTCGGGATGCTGCAACAGGCGGCCCAGCAGCGCGGTTAGCGCCAGCCGCGTCGTGTCCGCCCCCGCAACGATAAGCGAGACGATCTGCATCCGCGTCTCGATCGGGTCCAGCCCGGCATCGGCGGCGCGGTCCAGGTACTCGGTCAGGAAATCGTCCTGCGGCGTACCCCTGCGCGCCTCGAGCAGCCCCTCGACATAGGTCGTCAGCGCGCCCATGTCGCGCATCGCGCGCATCATCACCTGGGGCGAGCGGATGGACAGCCCCCGCACCGCCGAATAGACCAGCTTGGTAAAGCGGGGAATGTCGGCCTCGGGCACGGCGGCGATCCGGGCGATCATCCGCGCCGGCATTTCGGACGCGACCGTATTCAGGAAATCGACCTCGCCCCGGCCGGTCATCGGCGCGATCAGCTCTTCCGACAGGGCACGGATCTGGGGGCGCAACGCCTCCATCAGCTTGTAGGCGAAACTGCGCGCCAGCGGCGTGCGCCGGGCGCGATGCCGCTCGCCATGGGAATACAGCAGTGAGTAGTTGGCGAAATCGTGCAGCGGACCGGCGGTGACGCCCTGCATCTCCATCGTCTCGACGCCGGCCTGGTGAACCTCGCCCCCGGTCAGCAGGCGCACTGTGTTGGCATGCGAGAAAGTGAACACCACGCCATAGCTGTCGCGGACCAGCGGCGCAGGTTGCGCACGGATAAAACCGATATCGTCCTTGCCGTCGGTCCGCCGCCGCGCCATTGGCGGGATCGTCCGCGCTTTCTGCAATGCCGTGTCCATCTGCCCCCCGCCGCAGTCTTCGCCGTGGGCCGCACGCTAGCAGCGCAGCGCGCGCGGGGCAAAGAGGCAATGCGCCGCCCTACATCGCCAGGATGCGCCCCGCCAGAAGCCGGCCCAGCGCGGGGACCCGCCCGGCCAGCGCCATGACCGCCAGCGCCGCCCGGCGCCGCCCGCCATCGGTCAGCAGCGTGGCGCGGCCGAACTCGCTTTGCCGGATCGTCGCGCGCCCGGCGGCATGACGAGCGGCGGAATAACCCTCCAGCCTATCCTCGGTCAGCCGCGCGGCCCAATCGGCGGCGTCCGCAATCCCAAGGTTCATGCCCCGGCCCCCGACCGGCGAATGCACGTGCGCGGCGTCCCCGGCAAGATGCACCAGGCCACGGCCATAGTCGGGCACCTGCCGCACCATGATGTTGAACGTCCCGGCACGGCGCAGCCGGGCGACGGTCATCGGCACCGGCAGCATCGCCAGCGCGTCGGGGCCGGTACCGATCACCCGGTAGCGGCCCGACGCCAGCGGCACAACGATGCAGGCATCGCCCCCGTCCAGCAGGAAGACCATGAAATCCTCTGGCGCGGACCAGTCCGGGCTGTCCACGTCGGCGATCGACCAGTCATCGTCCAGCGTGATCCCCTCGAACGGCAGGCCCAGCGCCCGTCGCACCGCAGACTGCACCCCGTCCGCGCCCAGAAGACGAGCGGCCCGCATCTCCTGCCCATCGACCACAGCGGTGACGCCGCTGACATCCTGTTCCAGCGTCTCGAAGGTGCGGCCGAACTCGATAGCGCCGCCCAGCCGCTCGAACGCCGCCAGAAGATGCGCCTCGGTCCGGTCCTGCGGCAGCGCCAGCAACCGCCGCCCGTCGCCCGGGTCCAGCGGCACCGCGCCGACCCGATCCGCGCCCCGGTGAAAGACCGC
>JBFHFG010000011.1:0-15453 GCA_041583815.1 Halovulum sp. | reverse complement strand
TTCACGCGCGACCCGACGTAGTTGAAGATCACGTCGATGCGGATATGCGCCCGTTCGCGCACCGCCGCGGCTGCACCGATCCAGGCGAGGTAGATGAAGGCATACCGGACGACTTCTTCTCCCCAGATCGAGGAATAGGCGAAGACCTCGCGGCGGATGACCTCGACGGCCATGGTGGCGACCAGCATGGTGTAGAACACCAGCAGCGCCCATCGTTCCGCATTTCTGTCGAGTGTGGCGAGCACGACTCCTCCTTCGCCGGGCGGGCCGGCGGTCTTTGAATTTCGCGTGAGTGCCGGGCGCGCGGGGGAACGCGCCCGGCTGCGGGTCAGGCTCCGTGTCAGGCGTCGTGCACGTAATGGCGACCCATCGTGTCGGCGGCCTCGACCATCTTGTCGAAAGCATCCATCGAACCGGCCAGTTCGGACTTGAAGCTGTCCCATTCGCTGCGCTGATAGCCGCCGGCCTCTTTCCACTGCGCCAACTCGTCATCGGTGAGCGAGTGGAACTCGACCCCCGACTTGATCAGCTCGGCCATGGCGAAGTTGCGCGCGGCGGGCACCTTGGCCAGATTCTGCTGGAACGTGATCTCGGACGCGAACTCGATCCCTTCCCGCACGTCGCCGGGCAGGCCGTTGAACCATTCCAGGTTGCACGAGAAGACCTGGCTGTCCGGCACCGCCTGGGTGAACGTGACGTGGGAAAGGATGTCCTTGAACCCGAACACGTACAGCGCCCCGACCGACGGATCCAACGCATCAGCCACACCCTGCTTGATCGCCGACGGCGTCTCGCCCCAGGCGACGGGCGTCGGGTTAGCGCCGACCATGCGATAGTATTGCTGCAGCATCTGGCTGCCGGGCACCCGGAACTTGACGCCGGACAGGTCGGCGGGCGTCTTGACCGGACCCGCACCACCCTTGCGCATGGCCACCACGCGCGGGTCGATGACCACGTAGTAAAGCGGCTTGAAGCCCTTTGCCTCGACCAGAGGATTGACGGTCTGTTGCCAGTGATCCGACGTCACCAAGTTCACGAACCGCTGGTTCGCCCCGCACAGGTATGGCAGGTTGATCAGATCCACGACCGGCGCAAAGGGCGCGAAGTTCGCCAGCGAATGCTGCGCCGCCTGGATCGTGCCGCCCTGCACCTTCTGCACCAGCGCACCGCCCGCGCCCAACTGCCCGCCGGGGGCCAGCTTGACATAGACCTTGCCGCGCGTGGCGTTCTGGATGTTCTCTTTGAAATCCAGCTGCATGATCGGATAACTGCGGTCTGCCGTCATCGCATAGGCGGTGGCGATGGTCATGATGTGTTCGGCCGCCCGCTCCCGCTCGGATTCCTCTTTCGAGGTCTGCGCCACGGCCTTCGACGACCACAGGGTTCCGGCGGCACCGGCCATCACAGCGGCGGTGAAACTGCCGCTTCCGGCCAGCCTCAGGAAGTTGCGCCGTTCCACCGACGCGATTTCCGCGCGCGTCTTGCTGTCTGACATCAGAAGTCCTCCCTTTCCGAATGACCCTCTTGCGGGGTCGCGTCGGCCAGCGCCTCGCGCGCCAGCACGCCGATCACGAACAGCAGGGAAGACGCAAACAACGTCAGCATTTCAGGGACGTCGCCCAGCACCGTGCCAAGGCCATTGGCCCCGGCGGCAACATTGCCGAAAAAAACGAGAAACAGGACCATTGCAGCGCTCAACGCGGCGCGCGCCAGGTTCTTCATCGCATCCTCCCCAGTCGACGCCTTTTTCGGCGCCCGTTCTTGTCGAATCGAAATGTAAGCGCTTGCACGGATCAATGCAAGCGCTTACATTCTACCTGTCGGCGCCAAGCCTGCCTATGGTGTCGGCAGATCGGAGCCACGCCGCATGACAAGGACCCTTCCCACCCTCGAGGATGTCGCCCGCGCCAGCGGAGTATCGACCGCTACTGTCTCGCGCGCCCTGAACGCGCCCAAGCGGGTGCGTCCGGAAACCCTTGCCCGCATTACTGCCGCGGTCGAAAAGCTGGGCTACACGCCCCATTTCGGCGGCCGCGCGCTGGCCTCGAACCGCACGTTCACCATCGGTGCGGTCATCCCGACGATGGAGAACGCGATCTTTGCCCGTGGCCTGCAGGCCCTGCAGGAGCAGCTTTCGGCGCATGGCGTGACCCTGCTGGTCGCGACCTCGAACTATGACCCCGACGAAGAGGCCGCGCAGGTGACGGCCCTGCTTGGCCGCGGCGTCGACGGCATGGTGCTGATCGGCGAGGCGCGCGATCCAGCCACCTACCTGCTGCTGGAACGCCGCGGTGTGCCATTCGTCCTGGTCTGGTCCTGGCGGCCCGACTGCCCCTGGCCCTGCGTCGGCTTCGACAATGCCGTTGCCGCGCGCGAAATCGCGCAGGAGGTGCTGGACCTTGGCCATCGCGATATCGCGATGATCGCCGGGATAACCCACGGTAACGACCGCGCCGCCGCCCGTGTGGCGGGGGTTCGGCAGGCGCTGACCGACAGGGGTCTGACACTGCCGCCGGACCGCCTGATCGAAAGCGAGTATTCGCTGGACGCGGGCGTGAGCGCCGCCACGCGCTTGCTGGCGCTGACGCCGCGCCCATCGGTGATCCTGTGCGGCAACGACGTGCTTGCCGCGGGCGCATATTCAGCAATCCGCCAGGCGGGCCTGTCGATTCCCGATGACATCTCGGTCACCGGGTTCGACGATATCGACCTGGCGCAGGTCCTGGACCCCGGCCTGACCACTGTCCATGTTCCGCACCGCCGCATGGGCGAGACGGCCGCCCGCCTGCTTCTGGACCTGGAGCGCGGCGCGCCCGTCACCCGGAACATCGCTTTGCGCACGGGCATCGTGCGGCGCGGCTCGCTGGCAGCCCCACCCGCCTGAGAGCGGCCGCAGTCTGCAGTTAAAGCAATTCGACCTTGTCTGAATTGATCCCTGTCATGGTGTGAACCGCGCCTTTTGCGAAAACTTGCCTCAAGGCAGGCCGGAAAGGACGTGGATGAACGGCATCGACAGCATGACGCTGGGAATCGGGCTGGCAGGTGGACTGGCGATGTTTCTCTTCGGCATGGACATCATGACCGGCGCGCTGAAGCGGGTCACGGGCGACCGGCTGAAAACGGTGCTTCTGCGGATGACTCACAACCGCCTGACCGGAATGACCACCGGGGCAGTGCTGACGGCAATCGTGCAGTCATCCTCGGTCACTACCGTCTTGCTGGTCGGGTTCATTTCGGCCGGGATGATGAAGATGCCGCAAAGCGTGGCGGTGATCCTGGGGGCAAATGTCGGCACGACCGTCACCGCACAGATCCTGGCATTCAAGGTGACCGCACTTGCGCTGCCTCTGGTCAGCGTGGGTTTTTTCGCCACCCTGCTGTCGCGTCGCGCGGATATCCGCGAATACGGCAACATCGCACTGGGCCTGGGCGTCGTTTTCTTGGGCATGACGCTCATGGGCGAGGCGATGCACCCGCTGCGCGACTACCAGCCATTCGTCGATTTCATGCTGTCGCTGGATTCGACCCTGCTGGCGGCGGCGGTGGGGGCCGGGTTCACCGCGGTGATCCAGTCCTCGTCGGCGACCACCGGGCTGCTGATCGTGCTGGCCGGCCAGGGCCTGATCGCGCTTGAACCGGCAATCGCGCTGGCGCTGGGGGCCAACATCGGCACCTGCGTGACCGCGATGCTGGCGGCCATCGGCAAACCGCGCGCCGCCGTGCAGGCGGCGGTCGTACACACCCTGGTCAACGTCGGTGGGGTTCTGGTGTGGATCGGCCTGGTCGATCAGCTGGCGGACCTGGCGCGGATGATCTCTCCGGCGCACCCGGACCTGGCGGCCGAGGCGCGTTCCCGGGCCGAGATCCCTCGCCAGATCGCCAATGTCCACACGGTGTTCAACCTTGTGAACGCTGCCGTTCTGGTCTGGCTGACCGGGCCGATTGCCCGGCTGGTCGAACGGCTGGTGCCGGAACGTGCCACGCCGCTGCCACCCGAATCCGTGCCCCGGCACCTGGACCCGCAACTGCTGGACGTGCCCGCCATCGCGCTGGATGCCACCCGGCTGGAAATCGTCCGGCTTGGCCGCATGGTGCAGGCGATGCTGGTCACCGCCATGCCGGTGCTCCTGTCCGGCAGCCCACTGCAGCTCAGCCAGTTGCGGGTGACGGACCGGCCCATAGACCTGCTGCATCGGCAGATCCTGGACTACCTGCGCCGGATCAGTCTTGGCGATCTGACCGAACCGCAATCCGAAAGGCTGATGGCCCTGGCCAAGATCGCGAACGACCTGGAACATGTCGGCGACCAGATCGCCACCGGCATGGTGACATCGGCACGCAAGCGCATCGACGAGGACGTTGTGATCAGCGCCCAGACTGCCGCCAAGATCCGCCGGCTGCACGACCGGGTGCTGACCGCGCTGACCCGTACCATCGACGCGCTGGAAAACGCGGACCGCGCCCTGGCCGAGGAGGTGCGCGCGATGAAGACAGAGGTCTACACGATGATGGACGACGTCTCGCGCCACCAGATCGCGCGGCTGCGCGCGAACGAGGCGAAGCGGCTGCCCGCCTATGCCCGCGAGATAGAGTTGTCCGAAGCGCTGGAGGACATCTTCAAGACCGTCCGCAGCATCGCCCGTCTGCAACTTGCCTTCGACGACAACCAACAGCCTGCCGCGCTGCCGGATCCGCAACCGGCGACCGCACAGGGCGACGCGCCCATTCAGGATTACAACGCACAGGGGGACACCGCGCCATGAACAAGCAGCACCAATGGAACCTTTGGTATTTCCTGGTCGCCTTCGCGCTGCTGACGCTGTTTCAAAGCTGGCTGACCGAAGCCAACGTGACCGAGCGCATTCCCTACAGCCAGTTCATCGACCTTCTGGAGCGCGATGCCATTGCCGAGGTGAAGGTCGAGTCCGAACTGATCCGCGGGCGCTACAAGTCGCCGTCGGACGGGCGCACCCATTTCATCACCAACATCGTCCCCGGCGATCTGACCGAGCGGCTGGAGCAAAGCAGCGCCGAGTTCGACGGCACGGTCGAGAACACCTTCCTGTCCGCCCTTCTGGGCTGGCTGCTGCCGTTCATGCTGATCCTGGCCGTCTGGATGTTCGTCTTCCGTCGCGTTGCCGAAAAGCAGGGCTTCGGCGGGATCATGAATGTCGGCCGGTCCAAGGCGAAGGTCTACGTCGAAAAGGACACCGGCGTCACCTTCGACGACGTTGCCGGTGTCGATGCCGCCAAGGCCGAACTGAAAGAGATCGTGTCGTTCCTGAAAGAGCCTGACCGCTTCGGCAGGCTTGGGGCGCGGATCCCCAAGGGCATCCTGCTGACCGGCCCTCCGGGCACTGGCAAGACGCTGTTCGCACGCGCCATCGCAGGCGAGGCAGGGGTGCCGTTCTTCTCGATCTCCGGCTCGGAATTCGTCGAGATGTTCGTCGGCGTCGGCGCGGCACGGGTGCGCGACTTGTTCGACCAGGCGCGCAAGGCCGCGCCCTGCATCATCTTCATCGATGAGCTTGACGCGCTGGGCCGACGGCGCGGCGCCGGTGCCTTCGGTGGCGGCCATGACGAGAAGGAGCAGACGCTGAACCAGCTGCTGTCGGAACTCGACGGCTTCGACCCGCGCGAGGGGATCGTGCTGCTGGCCGCCACGAACCGCCCCGAGATCCTGGATCCGGCACTGATGCGGGCCGGGCGTTTCGACCGGCAGGTCGTGGTCGACCGGCCCGACCGCAAGGGCCGCGCTGCGATCCTGCGCGTCCACCTGCGCAAAATAACCGCCGCGCCGGACCTGGACATCGACAAGGTCGCCGCGATGACCCCCGGCTTCACCGGGGCTGAACTGGAAAACCTGGTCAACGAGGCGGCGATCCAGGCCACCCGCCGCGAGGCCGAGTCCGTATCTCTGGCCGACATGACCGCCGCGATCGAGCGCATCGTGGCCGGGATGGAGCGCAAGGGGCTGGTGATGAACCCGAAGGAACGCGAAGCCGTCGCCTGGCACGAGATGGGGCATGCATTGGTCGCGGCCTCTCTGCCGGGGACCGACCCGGTGCAGAAGGTGTCGATCATCCCCCGTACTGTGGGCGCGCTGGGCTACACCCTGACCCGCCCGACCGAGGATCGATTCCTGATCAGCCTGTCCGACCTAGAACATCGCATGACCGTGCTGATGGCCGGACGCGCGGCCGAGGACCTGATCCTGGGCGAGATTTCGACCGGGGCCGCCGACGACCTGAGCCGCGCGACCGACATCGCCCGGCAGATCGTCACCCGCTACGGGATGCACCCCGACCTGGGGCAGGCGGTGCTGGAGGCCGCGCGCGGCGGGTACCTGGGCGAGGAAAGCTTCGGATACACCCCGCGCGACTATTCCGAGGCGACCGCGCGCGAGGTGGACGTCGCGGTACGCGGCCTGCTGGACACTGCCTATGCGCAGGCCAAGGCGATCCTGAAGGACCGGCGCGACGACCTGGAACGGGGCACCCGCCTGCTGCTGGAGCACGAGACGATCACCCCCGAGGATTTTCCGCCGTTGCGCCCCGCACCAACCGACCCCGGGGCGGAAAACGCGGACAGCGCCGCCACCGGCTAGGGGTCCTGACGCACCACCAGGCGTAAACCGCCGCGCGGCTCACAGCCCTGCGCGGCGGCATACGCGCACTGACGCCCAGTTATACCGCACTTGCGAAGTGGCCGTTGCGCGTGCAACCTGCACGGAACCTTGCAAAGCGATCGACCTGGCGCTCCAGCGGTCCCTCGCGGGGACGTGGCAGTTTGAAAGGGGCGTCGCACGTGGCAATTCATTCCAGCATCTACCACCTGACCAAGTACACCTACGACCGTCCGGTAACACTGGCGCCGCACATCATCCGTCTCAGGCCTGCACCGCATTCGCGCACGCGGGTGATCTCGCATTCGCTCAAGGTCTCCCCCGGTGGGCATTTCGTGAACCACCAGCAGGACCCCTACGGCAACTGGCTGGCACGCTTCGTCTTCCCCGAGCCGGTGAAGGAACTGAAGATCGAGGTCGATCTTGTCGCCGACATGACGGTCTACAACCCGTTCGACTTCTTCGTCGAAGCCAGTGCCGAAAGCTGGCCCTTCGATTACCCCGCGGATCTGACCGAAGACCTCTCGATCTATCGCACGCCGGAACCCGAAAGCCCGCTGCTGGCGAAATTCGTCAGTAGCGTGGATCGGACCGAGACGCGAACGATCGATTTCCTGGTCGGCCTGAACCAGCGCATCTCGGACGAGATCAACTACCTGATCCGGATGGAAGCGGGCGTCCAGACACCCGAGGAGACACTGAGCGCCAAGTCCGGCTCGTGCCGGGATTCAAGCTGGCTGCTGGTGCAGGTCCTGCGCCACCTCGGGTTCGCCACGCGCTTTGTGTCTGGCTACCTGATCCAGCTGAAACCCGATATCGCGGCCCTGGACGGCCCGGCCGGAACCGACAAGGATTTCACCGACCTGCACGCCTGGTGCGAGGTGTTCCTGCCCGGCGCCGGCTGGATCGGCCTTGACCCGACCTCGGGACTGCTGACCGGCGAAAGCCACATCCCGCTGGCCGCGACGCCGCATTACCGGAACGCCGCCCCGATCAGCGGCGGCTTTTCCGGCCTCCCCGACACCGAGGTGTCGTTCGACTTCGACATGAAGGTCACCCGCGTGTCCGAACACCCCCGGATCACGCGGCCCTTCTCGGACGAGGCATGGGACCGCCTGAACGGCCTTGGGCAGAAAGTGGACCAAAGCCTGACCGACAGCGACGTGCGCCTGACCATGGGCGGAGAGCCGACCTTCGTCTCGATCGACGATTTCGAAAGCGACGAGTGGAACACCTCGGCGGTCGGACCGCAGAAGCGTGCGCTGGCGGACAAGCTGATCCGGCGGTTGCAGACGCGCTTTGCGCCCGGCGGTTTCCTGCACTATGGGCAGGGCAAGTGGTATCCCGGCGAAAGCCTGCCGCGCTGGACGTTCTCGCTGTACTGGCGGCGGGACGGTCAGCCGGTTTGGAAGAACCCCGACCTGATCGCCGCCGAAGAGGAAGAACAGCCCGCCGGCGCGGACGAGGCGAAAGCTTTCATGGAAGGCATGGCCGAGGCGCTTGGTATTGATCCGGACTACGCGCAACCCGCCTACGAGGACCCGGCCGAGTGGATCCTGAAAGAGGCAAACCTTCCTCCGAATGTCTCGCCCGAGAATTCCAAGCTGAAGAACCCCGAGGACCGGGCCCGCTTTGCCCGGGTCTTCGACCGGGGCCTGACCGAGCCTGCGGGCTATGCGCTGCCGATCCAGCGCTGGCAGGCAAAGGCCGCCGCGCCCAAATGGCGGTCCGAGCTGTGGCGGCCCCGTCGCGGTCGGCTCTACCTCGTGCCCGGTGACAGCCCCGTCGGGTTCCGCCTGCCACTGCACGCGCTGCCGCACGTACCCCCGGCGCGCTATCCCTATTCCTACCCCGCCGATCCCGGCGTCGATCGCGGCCCGCTGCCCGATTTCCACGCCGAGATCGAGGAACGCCGCAGCCGCGAGGCTGCCAAGGTCGCACCAGCCACCCAGGGCCACAGCCAGCCGGTGCAATCCGGCCAGCAGGCGGCCTCGCGTCAGGCCTATGTCCCGCAGGAACCCGCAACCGATACCGAGGCCGAGGACACGCCGGTCCGCACCGCCCTGGCGATCGAGCCGCGCGACGGCCGCCTGTGCCTGTTCATGCCGCCCTGCGATACGCTCGAGGATTATCTCGAGATCATCGCCGCGGCCGAAACCACGGCCCGCGACCTTGGCCTGCCGATCCACGTTGAAGGCTACTCTCCGCCCGAGGATCCGCGCCTGAACGTGATCCGCGTGGCCCCCGACCCCGGCGTGATCGAGGTGAACATCCACCCCGCGCACAGTTGGGACGATTGCGTCACCACCACCGAGGCGATCTATGACGAGGCGCGGCAGTCCCGGCTGGGCGCTGACAAGTTCATGATCGACGGTCGCCACACCGGAACCGGCGGCGGCAACCACGTGGTCGTCGGCGGCGCGACACCGTCGGATTCGCCCTTCCTGCGCAGGCCCGACCTGCTGAAGTCGCTGATCCTGACGTGGCAGCGGCACCCCTCGCTCAGCTACCTGTTCGCTGGCCTGTTCATCGGCCCGACCAGCCAGGCCCCCCGCATCGACGAGGCGCGGCACGACACCCTGTACGAGCTGGAAATCGCGTTGTCGCAGATCAATCCGCCCGCCGACGGTCCGCCGCCGATGCCGTGGCTTGTCGACCGGTTGCTGCGCAACATGCTTACCGACGTGACCGGCAACACCCACCGGGCCGAGATCTGCATCGACAAGCTGTTCTCGCCCGATGGTCCCACCGGACGGCTGGGGCTGGTCGAATTCCGCGGCTTCGAGATGCCGCCGCATCCGCGCATGTCGCTGGCCCAGCAACTGCTACTGCGCGCGATCATCGCGCGGTGCTGGGACGCCCCGGTCGAGGGCAAGCCGGTGCGCTGGGGGACGGTCCTGCACGACCGGTTCATGCTGCCGCATTTCCTGTGGCAGGACTTGCTGGATCTGCTCGCCGACCTGCGCCGCCACGGCTTCGATTTCGATCCGGTCTGGTTCGAGGCACAGGCCGAGTTCCGCTTCCCCTTCTGCGGCCAGGTCGAGGCCGAAGGCACGCATCTGGAAATCCGCCAGGCGCTCGAGCCGTGGCACGTGCTGGGAGAGACCGGCGCCATCGGCGGTACGGTGCGCTATACCGACAGCTCGGTCGAGCGGTTGCAGGTCCAACTGACGACGCTGCACCAGGACCGGTATCGCGTGATGTGCAACCGCCGCCCGGTGCCGCTGACCCGAACCGAAACCTCGGGTGTGTCGGTTGGCGGCGTGCGGTTCAAGGCCTGGCAGCCGCCCGAGGCGCTGCACCCGGCCTTGCCGGTGGACGCGCCGCTTGTCTTCGACATCTACGATGACTGGACCGGACTGGCGGTCGGCGGATGCACGTACCACGTGGCGCATCCGGGCGGCCGCAACTACGACACCCTCCCGGTCAACGCCTACGAGGCCGAGGCCCGCCGCCTGGCCCGGTTCGAACCGCACGGCCACGTGCCCGGTCCCTACCGTCCGGCCCCCGAAACGCCGCATCCCGAGTTTCCGACGACGCTTGACCTGCGCCGTCCGGCCGGGCTGGACTAAGCGCCACGCGCGGGGAAAACCGGATGGCAGAACCGACCGAAGCATCCGCGGATCACCCGATCCTGGCTGGCTATGCCGCCGCGCCGGGCGTGGCCGACGAACTGCTTGGTCCCGACGGCCGGATGCGCCCGGTCTGGCGCCCGTTCATCGACTGGCTCGGCTCCATGCCGCCGGGCGAGATCCGGTCCCGGTTCGAACGGGGCGACCGATATCTGCGGGACGCCGGAGTCTACTTCCGCCAGTACACCAACGATCCGTTGCAGGAACGCGACTGGCCCCTCAGCCATATCCCGGTGATCCTGCACGAGTCGGAATGGCAGACTATCTGCGCCGGGCTGACCCAGCGCGCCGACCTGCTGGAACGGGTGATGGCGGATCTGTACGGGCGCAACCGTCTGGTGGCCGACGGGCACCTTCCCGCCGGGTTGATCGCCGGCAACCCGCAATGGCTGCGCCCGCTGGTCGGGCATCGCCCGCGCGGCGGCCACTTCCTGCACTTCCTGGCATTCGAACTCGGCCGTTCGCCCGATGGCAGCTGGCTGGTGCTGGGCGACCGCGCGCAGGCACCCTCGGGCGCGGGGTTCGCGCTGGAGAACCGCATCGCCAGCCGCCGCATTTTCCCCGAACCCTATCCACGCGACTACACGCACCGGCTGGCCGGGTTCTTCGAGGCCTTCCGCCAGTCGCTCGAAACCCTGGCCAGCCGTGCCGAGGGTGCGCCCCGCCGCTTTGGCATCATGACGCCCGGCCCCGCGAACGACGCCTATTACGAACACACCTATATTGCCCGCTATCTCGGGATGCCCCTGCTCGAGGGCGAGGACATGCTGGTGGAGAATGGCGAGGTCCAGGTCCGCACCATCGAGGGGCCGGTGCCGCTGGGCGTGCTCTGGCGCCGGATCGACGCGGGCTTCGCCGATCCGCTGGAACTGGACCCGCAGTCGATCATCGGCACGCCAGGCCTGGTCGAGGCCGCCCGGTCCGGCAATGTCGCGATGGTGAACGCGCTGGGCTCGGGCATCCTGGAAAGCCGGGCGATGATGGCGTTCCTGCCGCGCATCTGCGAACAACTGACCGGTGCGGAACTGTCGCTGCCCAACATCGCGACCTGGTGGTGTGGCAGCCCGACCGAACGCGCCTACGTGCGCGAGAATGCCGAACGGATGATGATCGGCTCAGCGATGGCGTCGGAACTGCCGTTCGAACTGGATGCCGAAACCGCGCTGGGCGGTGCATTCCGCAGCGGCGGGCGCGGCTCGGTCGCCGATTGGATCGAATCCCGGGGCGCAAGCCTTGTCGGGCAGGAGGCCGTCTCGCTTTCGACCACGCCAAGCTGGGTTGACGACAGCGATGGCGGGCACCTGCACCCCTGCCCGATGGTCGTGCGCGTGTTTGCCGCGCGTACGCCGCAGGGCTGGACCTTCATGCAGGGGGGCTATGCCCGGATCGGCCCCGAGGGCGATGTGACCACCCTTGCGATGCAGCGCGGCGGCCACGTGGCGGACGTATGGATCATGGGCGACGAACCGGCGCACGCCATTGCGCCGTCCTATCCAAGCGTCAACCGGCACTCGCCCACGGGGCAGGCAGCGCTACCGGCGCGCGCTGCGGACAACCTGTTCTGGCTGGGCCGCTATATCGAGCGGTTCGAAAGCGCGGTACGGCTGATCCGGGCCTATCACCTGCGGCTGGCGGCCACCGGGGATTCCGCCGATCCGCGGCTGACGCTGCTGTCCGATTTCCTCGGGGCACACGACATCGACATCATGCAAACCGTTCCCGAAACGCTGACCACGCGCCTGACCGAAGCGCGGCTTTGCGCGACGAAGGTGCGTGACCGCTTCTCGACCGACGGCTGGCTGGCATTGGGCGACCTGATGAAGACGGTGCGCGGAATGGGCCAGACCGTACAGCCCGGCGACGATGCCGCCGCCGCAATGGGCGTGCTGCTGCGCAAGACGGCGGGCTTCTCGGGGATCGTGCACGAGAACATGTACCGCACGCACGGATGGCGCTTTCTGTCGATCGGCCG
This sequence comes from Halovulum sp., assembly GCA_041583815.1. Classification (GTDB taxonomy): domain Bacteria; phylum Pseudomonadota; class Alphaproteobacteria; order Rhodobacterales; family Rhodobacteraceae; genus Halovulum. The sequence continues at coordinate 3,224 of JBFHFG010000011.1, read as the reverse complement.
CGCGCTGGAACGCGCCGACGCGCTGGCCGCGCTGCTGGCGGTGTTCGCCGATCCCGGCGCGCCCGAAGGATCGTTCGAGATCGCCATCGAGACGACGGACGCGGTCAACACCCATCGCGCGCGCTTTGCGCTGGATACCAACCGCGACACGGTCGTCGACCTGCTGGCGCTGGACGGCGACAACCCGCGCTCGATCCACTTCCAGGTCGCGCATCTGAAACGCCTGGTCGAGGCGATTCCCGGCGCCCGCCGTGACGGCCGCCCCGCCGACCTGCTGCGAACGATCCTACCCCTCGACACCCGGCTGCAGGCCGCGGGGGCGCAGGATATCACCGTCGATGTCCTGTCCGGAATGCGCGGCACCCTGGCCGCCATCTCGGACCAGTTGACCGCCGTGTATCTCAGGTGACCTGATGCTCTACGACATATCGCTGCGCATCGATTATACCTACGCCGCACCGGCGCTGCACTCACGCAACCTGTTGCGGCTACTGCCGGGCGATATCGCGGGCGAACAGCAGGTGCTCTCCAGCCAACTGACCGTGGACCCGCTGCCGGCCGAGCGGCGCGATCAACCGGATTTCTTCGGCAACATGCGGACCACGGTGGCGTGGCATCAGCCGATTACCGCGTTCACCCTGTCGCTTGCGCTGAGGGTCGAGCGGTTTCCGCCGCCCGCGCAATTCGACCTGTCGCCGCCGCTCGAGGATCTTCCGGCCGAGCTTGCCTCGGCCAGGGATCTTTCGCCCGCCTCGCCGCACCACTTCACCCTCCCGTCCCGGCGCGCCCCGCTGGATGCGGACATGACCGCCTTCGCGCGGGATCAACTGCGCCCCGGCATGACCGTGCACGAGGCGGTTCGCGCCATCGGCAGTGCGCTGCATGCCCACATGCAGTTCGCCGCCGGGGCGACCGACGTCGATACCCCCGCTGCCGAGGCCTTCGCCGCGCGGCACGGCGTCTGCCAGGACTTCTCGCATATCATGATCGCCTGCCTGCGGGGCGTGGGCATCCCGGCGGGCTATGTCTCGGGCTTCCTGCGCACCTATCCGCCGCCCGGCCAGCCCCGGCTGGTCGGGGCGGACGCCATGCATGCCTGGGTGCGCGCCTGGGAAGGCAGCCGGATGGGGTGGGTGGAATTCGACCCGACAAACGATCAGCCAGCGGGTGTGGATCACATCACCATCGGCCACGGCCGCGACTACGACGACGTCGCCCCGGTCCGCGGCAGCGTGCGCGGTTCCGGCAGCCACGAAACCAGTCAGAGCGTCGATGTCGAACCGCTGTCCGGGTGACGCCCCCGCGCGCTTTGCCGCCTTGGAAACCCCACCGCGCTCGCCCATAGTCGCCGCATGAACGCACCCGCCGAACCGCGCATTGACCACGCCACGCCCGACACCCCGGTGCGACGGCGCAAGGTGTTCTATGTTCACGGGTTCGACCCGCGCGGGCCGGCCCTGTATCACCGCATGGTCTCGGAGGCGGCGGCGACCTATTCGGCGCGTTTCGACGTTCCGATCGAGGTTTCGCCCAGACGAACCGCCGGGCGCATGCAATCTGTCTGGACGATACGCTGGGATGGCCACGGCGGTGCTGTCGAGACAGACTACACTTACCTGCGCTGGGACGACATCGTGATACGGCGCATGCGCCGGACCCGCCTGCAGGCGTTCGGCGCAGCCATGCGCGACGGGCTGAGGCTGCTGCGCAACGGCTATTTCGTGCGCTGGCTCCGCCATGACACCGGCGCCGGCCTGATGACGCTCTATGCCTACCTGTGGATGCTCGTCCTCGGCGCTCTTCCGGTGATCGCCGGACTTGTCGGCGCCAACATCGCGGCCGGTCGTGGCCTTCCCGCTGTCCTTGGACTTGCGGTCGCCGCGGCGTCGGTCTGGCCGGTGATGGCCCTGGCCCGCTGGATGGAGGGCCCGATGTATATCCAGTACCTGATCCACGCCTTCGGCTTCGCCATCGAAGAGGCCGACGACCGTGCCCCCCAGATGACCGAACGCCTTGACCGGATGGCAGAAATCGTCGATGCCGCCGCGCGCTCGGGCGAATTCGACGAGGTGCTGGTCGTGGGTCACTCCGCTGGTGCGTACGAGGCTGTCGAGATCCTGGGGAGGCTGGTCGCACAGGATCCGGTAGGCCCACCGATCGCGTTCCTGACGCTCGGCCAGGCGATCGGCATGAAAAGCTTCCTTTCCGAGGCGCGGGGGATCCGCGACCACATGTCAGCCTTGGCCGCGTCGACGCGGATCTACTGGGTCGACGTGTCCAGCCCGCGCGACGCGCTGTGCCTGTCGTTGCTGGACATGACGGCGATGCCCGACGTGCCGCCGCCGCCCGAAAAGCACAACCCGCTGGTGATCTCGGCCCAGCTGGACAAGATCATGTCCAAGGCCGCGCTGAGACGGCTGCGGCTGCGGATCTTCGACACGCATTTCGTCTATATGCACGCGAACGACAAGCCCGGCTCGTGGGACTGGGTGGCGACCATCGCCGGACCCCAGCGGCTTCAGACCCGCTTTGCCGGGCGGCGCAGCGCAAAACGGGCGCAGCGGGGCCTTGCCGCCTGAGCCACCCCGAAAACGCGCCGCTACCTGCCGCCTGCCACATGACAGTTTATTGACACTGCACCGCCCCGTGTTGCCCATCCGCGCGCCCGCGATTAGCTGAGGCCAGCAAAACGGAGGCGCCCTCATGTCGGTCGAAATCGCGCAGGTCGCAAAGACCTTCGACGCCCATCGCGCTGTCGACGGCGTCTCGGCATCGCTGCGCAGCGGAGAGTTCTTCGTGGTTCTCGGACCCTCGGGCTGCGGCAAGTCCACCCTGCTGCGGCTGGTGGCCGGGCTGGAAACCGTCGACAGCGGCGAGATCGCGCTGGAAGGGCGGACCGTATCGGCCCCCGGCCAGCATGTCCCCCCAGAGGACCGCGCCGTCGGTTTCGTGTTCCAGTCCTACGCGCTGTGGCCCCATATGACCGTGCGTGACAACGTTGCCTTTCCGGCGGAATCAGGCGGCACGGGCCGGGCGGCGGCGCGGCGCATTGCCGACCGACATCTGGAAACAGTCGACCTTGCCGCCCATGCCGACAGGTTGCCCGCAGCACTTTCGGGCGGCCAGCGGCAGCGCGTGGCGCTGGCCCGCTGCCTGGCGGGCGGCGCGCGCACCATCCTGATGGACGAGCCGCTGGCCAACCTGGACCCGCACCTGCGCAACCG
>JBFHFG010000010.1:0-15464 GCA_041583815.1 Halovulum sp. | reverse complement strand
CCAGGTAAAGGGGGTCCGGATCGTCGTCCGGATCCCCAAGTGATCCCACAAGATCGGCAAAGCGCTGCGCAAGGCGGTGCCGCGCTTCCGGCCCGCCCGCCTGCACCAGCCTTCCGCCGGTTTCCTCGACGACCGTGACGGGCTGCGTTTTGGGTGTGCCAAACGTGCTGCCGATGCTGACAGGCAGCAAGAGCAGAAGGGCCAGGTAGGCCCTCATGATCGTTCGGATCGTCCCGGCGCGATGGGTCATCGACTCGATCTGGCAGGTCGCCTGCCGACTGTCAATCCTGCCGGATAAAGCTGGGTCGGCGGTGCAGACAGCCCTGCGGAGTAGGATAAAACACCTCCGTAGTGGGAGATTGCCTGCGCTTGCCTAGGGTTGCGATTCGAAGATTCTTGGATGGGTGCGGGGTTCACCTGCCCGAGGTAATACTGGTGATAGGGTCTTTACGGCGCGAAACGGATCCTCAAAGTGAAGCGGTGTTCGGCTTCGCGCAGCTCGGGCGGCGCTGCGGGAAATTTGCCGGCAGCGCGGACGGCATCGATCGCTGCCTGGTCGAGGTGGGGATTCCCGGAACCACTGGCGATGCCCACGCCCAGAAGGTTTCCGTTGCGCCCTACGGAAAGAACCACGGTCGATGTGCCTGACGCGCCCCTTGCGCGGGGGGGATAGGATTTCCTGCGTTCGATCCGGCTGCGGATCGCGCCGCCCCAGCTGGCCTTGAGATCATTCAAGCGCGCAGCGGATACCGTTGCGCCCTGCGCCTGCCTGGCCTCGCCCGCGACTGGGCCGCCGCCGGTGCCCGATGCTCTCTGTGTGGGAGCCGCAGCGGTGGTCTGGCGCGCCGGTCGGGCGCGTTCCGGCTGAGGAGTAGGCGGGGCCTTCGGCGCAGGCATGGAGAGGGATTCTGGCCGGGCAGGGGGGCGTGCCGCCGTCCCAACTTTTGGCGCATCCTGCGGTTCCGCTTCAGGCTCGAGCTGTGCCTCCTGAGGCTGTGGCTTCTCCATGACTGCCGGCGGAGAAGATGTGGCGGCAACCGCCATATCTGGCAACGCCGGTTGGCTCATTGGCGAGGGGGGTGGTGGCAGCGGCGCAAGATCCGGTGCGACGGGAGCGTTGAATGTAGGCAAGTTGGCGGCTGTTTCGGCCGCAGCTTCGACGGGTTGAGCTGGGTCGGCGATGGAAGTCTTGGGCGGGGTGTCCCACGCCTCGACCATGTCGGCAATGGTCGCGGACGCGCCCTCGATCGAGACCAGTTCCTCACCTCCCGCCCCCGAGGCGCTCGCGCTGGATTGCGTTTCGGGCCAGGGCGCAAAGGCAGCAAGGTGCAAGGCGATCGCCGCGCAAGCCGCGATCAAGGCTTCAATCCCGGCTCTCATGGCTCTACCGTGATCAATTCGACCTGGGTAAACCCCTTGCTTCCCAGTGTTGGCAGCAGGGCAGCCAATGCTCGTCCCGGCGTGGCGGCGTCGGCGCGGATCTGCAGGCCGATGGGATTCGAATTGCAGTCCTGCATCCCGCACAGAGCCTCGCGTTCGGCAAGCAAGGCCGCAAGTGCTGCCTCTTCCCCAGTCTGATCGCGATAGCCGATTTCGCCTTCCGGACCGAGATAGAGCGCAAGTGGCCCCTCGGCGTCCGTGCCGCCGCTGGCTTCAGGTGGCTCGACGGGGAATGGCTCTGGCGGGACGAGTTGGGCGGACATCAGGAAGAAGATCAGCAGCAGGAAGACCACGTTGATCATCGGCAGCATGTTTTCCGGTGGGCGGCGGCGGGGCGGGTCCTGGAACTCCATCCGGTCACTCCACCAGCACCAGGCGTGTCAGCCCTGCGTCGCGAAGTTCGGTCATGATCTCGATCACACGTTGAAGCTGGGCGTCGTCGCGGGCGCGAAGCACCACGATGTCATTGGTGCTCTCGGTCAGAGCCCCAACGGCCGCAGCGAGTTCGGGCTGCGCGGTCGGCACGCCATTCAGCGCGACACCGTCAGGCCGGATGTCTACCAGTCGGGGCGGGCCGGAATAGCCGTTGCCCTGTCCGGCAATCGCAAGGTCCAGTGCACGGTCGACACCGAACCGTGAGGCGAGCATGAAGAACACCAGCAACAGGAACACGACGTCGATCATCGGCGTCAGGTTCGGTCTGCGGGCTGGACGAGAGGCGCCGAAGTTCATTCCGCCAGTACCATCCGAGGCGTCGGCGCGGGGCGTCGGGCAGAGCGTGCCTCGAAGATCCGGGTCGCCGCATCTTCCATGTCGTGACGCAGGCGATCATTGATCCCCTCGAACCAGCTTAGCGCGATCTGTGCAGGGATCGCGACGGCCATGCCGGCAGCGGTGGTCAGCAGGGCCTCCCAGATGCCGCCCGCCAAGGTCGCTGGATCGGCGCGGGCACCGGCCTCTTGCAGGGCCTGGAAAGCGGCAATCATGCCCATGACCGTGCCCAAAAGACCCAGCAGGGGTGCGATGGTCGTGATCAGTTCCAGCGGGCGTAAGCCAGTGCGGGCGCGCAGCAGCAGGTTGCGGGCGACGCGGGCGGTCTCGGCCTTGGCAGCCTCGTCGTCCAGCGCGCCATCGGATGCGGCCGAGATAGCGCCTTCGACAAGTTGCGCCCTAAGCGAGCGGCGGCCGCGGACGTGCGCCAGCGCCGCGTCGACCTTCCCTTCGCGCCAGGCAGCAACTGCAGACGCCGAGCGTTTGCCGCCGGACCATGCGCCATATGCCAGCAGCCGTAGGACCTTCCAAAGGATCAACGCGACCGTCAGGACCGACAGCGCGGCGATCACCCACATTGCGGCGCCGCCCATGGCGACGAAGTCCGTCAGGTTGGTAATCAGGGCTGCAAGCCCGGCGGTTTCTGGCAGGGGTGTCGGGTCCATCTGGCGCCTTTCGCATTCTGTCCGACAGAAAGAGTCGGGAATCAGATAATTCTTGACTAATTCGCTTAGTTAATTTGCCGGACGGTGTCAAACGCTGTCGTCAGGACCAGTAGGCGCTGATGTAGCAAGCGTCTCTCGGTCGGCCTGATGCCTTGAATGCCTGCCGTACGGCCCGTGCGGCGGATTGCTCTCCGGCGAACCACAGGAACGTATCGGGCGGTGCGGCCTCGAGCCCTTCGAGCGCATGGTCTTTCAGTGATGCGGTGCCTGCGGAGCGATCCAGCCAGCGCACCCGGCAGTGTGGTGAAGGTGGAAGTGGGTAACCACAAACGGCTCCGCCGGAGGCGAGTAGAGTGACCTCGCCCCTGGACCCGGCCTCGATTAGGCGGGCGATGGCGGGCAGGGCGGTCTCATCGGCGAAGCCCAGCAGGGGGCCATCGACCTGACAGCCGCCGCCACCCGGGCCGATCACCGCAACCTCGGTGCCGGGCGATGCGGTGCGCGCCCACTCGGCCGCCCGGCCGCCCTCATGCTCGAACAGATCGAAACTCAGGCCCAAGTTCGGGTCTGCGTGTCTGATGGTGTAGGCTGGTAAATGCAGTGCTGCTTCGCCCTTGGGCCAGATCGTGCCGCCGTTTTCGGCCAGCTGGGGCCATTCCGGTGGCCGTCCTTCTGGCGGCAGGCCGAGGCGGAAATGGATCGCTTCGTCCGTGAAGCCCGAGACATCGCCCATGAGAAGCACCCGTAGGAAGTCCCGGCTCAGTCGCTCGACTCCGGCGAGGGTCATCAGCCGGACATTCGGTGGCAGCCCGGACGAGGGCGTGCCGTCTGACCATCGCAGGTTGCGGGTCTGTTCGGGCCATGTCGCACCAATCTGCCGCAATAGCGATTCCTTCAGCGTGTAGAGGAAATCCGGTCTTGGAGCGTTGATCGAAATCCGGACGTCCGTCGGCCCGGAGCGGAAGCTCAGGTCGCCATAGGCGGTGCCGACCGTCACCTCGTCTGCCGAGTCGCGGCAGACCGCCAACTCGTGTGCGGCGGCATCGATCAGCACTAAGCGGCGGAGATCCACGAAGGGCACGCCGCCAAGTCTCGCTACTGCGGAATAGGGTTCAGACATGTGCGACCCCGGCACGTTCGACCCGGGTCGCACGCAGGATGGCGGGGATCGTCGCCAGCGCAACCACTGCAGCCCCTGCGAAGAAGGGGGCATAGCCGAAACGCTCGGCCAGTGCCCCGGCGGATAGTCCTGCAACCATACTGACGGCAGCATCCATGCACTGGAAAAGGGTAAAGTCGATCCCGGCCTGGCGCGGATCGGACCAACGCATGAATTGTGCGTAGAGCGCGACGAAGCCGAATGCCATCACGCAGCTGCTGGCGATCATCGCCACCGGCGCGGCCTGGGCGGGCGTCAGCAGGTCAGTCCCTGCGGAGAGCGCGACGAGCGCCAGCAGGGCGGACTGTACCAGTACTGCGCCAACCAGGACAGGTCGGCTGCCGAAACGGCGGACAAAGCCGCCCCCCGCGATGGCGCCGGTCAGGCCGAGCGTCAGTCCCCCGACGCCGCCGAGGAGTCCAAGCTGGGATAGGCTGTAGCCCGCATCGATGAAGAATGGCCCGAACAGCCCCATGGCGGTTTTCTGAGCCACCACGTAGAGCGCCGCGATCAATAATCCGCGCTGGACTTCTGGGCGGGCGAAGGCAGTACCAAGACGCGGTACGTAGGGCCGCGTCGCGGGTGCGGCGTTTCGTGTTGCCAGAATGAAGGGCAGGGCAAGCGCCAGGATCAAGGCGGCCATCAGCCAGGTCGCCTGGGTCCAGCCTGCCCGTTCCACCGTCACAAGAAAGGCGCCGCCGCCAATGGCAGAGCCCAGATAGGCGCCGCCGACCTGCGCGGCGTTACCCCAGCCGTAGCGGGTGCGCGACAGGGCAGCTACTGCGAAACCGTCGCAAGCGATATCGACCGTTGCCGCCGCCGTTGCCGCGAGCATCAGCACCGCAAGAACCGGCAGCACGGGTGCCGGGCCGATCATGCCGACGCCCAGCAGCGCGGTGGCAACGCACAACACCCCAAACGCCACGATTCGTCCCGAGCGGTCGCGTCCGTAGGCGGGCAGCCTGTAACGTTCGATCGCCGGGGACCAGAGGAACTTCAGGGCCCATGGCAGCACGATTAGCGAGACCAGGCCGATCCGGTCGAGCGGCAGATCCTGCGCACGCAACACCCCCGGCAGGCCGGACCATGTCAGCCCACCAAGGACACTTTGCGCCATGTAGACGCCGCCGATGGTGCCGACGATGCCAAAGATCGAACCGGTGCGCATCAGAAGCGATACCGCAAGCTGGCGGTCGCCGTGAGGCCCTCGTATCGGTAACAATAACCCGCGCTGCAAGTCTGGCCGGTCTCGTCGAACAGGTTCTTCACATTTACCTGCAGGGCCATGCCTTCGTACCCGAGCTGCCCGAAGTCGTAGGAGGCTGTCAGGTCCGCAAAGATGTAGTCCTTGTTCCTGAACGTATTTTCGTCGTCGCCCCAGCTTTCGCCGACGTAGCGCAGACCGCCGCCCAGCCCGAGACCCTGCAGCGGGCCGCGCTGTGGCTCCCAGAGTGCCCAGAGCGACGCGGTGTGGTTCGGCGTTGCGGACAGGGTGTTGCCTTCGGTTCCGGTAGCGCCTTTCTCGATCTCCATGTCGATGTAGGTGTAGGACGCCATCAGCTGCACGCTGTCGGTCAGGTTGGCCTGACCCTCGACTTCGAATCCGCGCGAGCGCAGATCCAACTGTCGTTGCTTGTTCATCCCGGTCGAGGTGTCGAAGACCACACCGTCCTCCTGCGCGATATCGAAGATCGAGGCGGTGACCAGGCTTTCGGTGCCGGGAAGCTGGTACTTCAGGCCGATTTCCTTCTGCAGACCGATGGTCGGCTTTGCCGGGCGGCTGTCGTTCGAGGCTACGTCGTCGTAGACCACGCCGACATTGGGCGAGAACGAGCTTGAGAGGTTCGCGAACGGCGTCAGGCCATTCGCCATTTCATATGAAGCGCCGAGCCGACCCGAGAATGCCTCGTCGGTGGTGTCGGTTTCGCTCCTGTCCGCGGCGATCGAGGTGGTCTCCACCCAGTCGTAACGGCCGCTTGCGAACAGGGTCCAGCCGCCGACCTGCACCTGGTCATGGGCATATACGCCGAATTGACCCATGACCTGCCCGCTGTAGTAGGGCACGTGCATCGCGTCCGTATCTGCTGCCGAAGTATAGCCCGCGACAGACCACGCGCCGTAGTCGGAGTGCGCAAAGTCCACGCCGGTCACTACGGTATGGTCAAACGCCCCGGTATGGAAACGGTACTCGGCCAGCGTATCGACTGTGAAGACCTCGTTCTCCTCGAGGTAGTGGCCCCAATAGCGGGCCAGGTCGCCGGTTCCGGTGTCGTAGTGGCCGCTGTATTCCAGATCCGAGTCGATGTTCGAATAGCGCAGGGTCTGGCGGATCGTGACGCTGTCGGTCAGCGCGTGCTCGAACTCGTAGCCCAACCGGTACTGGGTCTGGTCGAAATCGTTGTATTCCGGATCGCCGTTGTAGAGGTTCGAGGCAACGCCGTAGCTTGGGTTGTAGAAGCTGGCGGTGCCACCCGTGGTTTCGTCGGAATATTCGCCCAGGAAAGTAACTGTCGTGCGGTCACTGATTTCGTAGGTGATCGCCGGTGCGATCAGCAGCTTGTCGTCGGAATAGCCGGCGAGCGGCGTGTTCGCGTTACGCAGGATCCCGGTCAGGCGGTATTGCAGGCGACTGTCTTCGGTCAGCGCGCCAGTCAGGTCGAAGGCAGCCTCGGCGCGGTCATCGGTGCCTGTGGTAAACTTCAGTTCGCGGAATGTCTCGGCCTTGGGGCGTTTCGAGACGATGTTGACCAGCCCGCCGGGGCCGCTGACGCCGTAGAGCGAGGACGCGGGACCCTTGAGGACCGAGACCGCCTCGAACGTGTAGGGATCGTTACGATACCACGCCGATGGCCCGTTGACCTGCCGCAACCCGTCGCGGAACAACCCGCTGTAGAATGCCGGGAAGCCGCGCAGGTAAAGCGCGTCATAGCGCGTGTCGAAGGCGAAATTGCTGACAGAGGTGCCCGAGGAATAGCTCAGCGACTCGAGCAGCGTGCGCGGTTCCTGGTCTTCGAGCTGGTCCTGCGTCACGACAGAGACTGCCTGCGGGATCTGCGCGATCGGCGTATCGACCTTGGTGGCCTGGCGGCCGGAATCAGCGACATAGCCGTTCTGAAGCAGGGTCGCGTCGCTTTCAGCCTCGGTAATGATCGTGCCCAGGTCGAAGGTGTCGGCGTCCTGAGACAGGGCCGGGAAGCCGGTGCCCAGCGCGACCGCCAGAGCGATACGTGAGATGTGCATGTCGATGCCTCCTGCAATTCGCCGGGCGATGTCTCATGCTTCGCACAAGATATCAAACTAAAATTGTCAGGAATCGAGCTTGCAGCACTTGTAACAGCCTTCAGAACGGTGCGGCGTGGCAACTTCATGCGGATAGCTTCGTCGGAATGTGTAGTGAAAATAACCGTTTGAAAGGCTCATGACAGGGGATAGAAGCAATTGCATCTTGAATCGACAAAAATGCTCGGGTATTTGCGGCGGCGCAGCCAGGCGCACGTTTCGGAATGTCGTCCAGCCAGAAAATCCACCCAGCCGACGACACAGCACGGCGCATATCGCAGGATACCCAATGAAGACGACAGCAAGGGGGCTGGCGCTCCTTACGACCGCGCTTGTCTCGCCGGTACTGGCGCAAGACGCAGAAGAATTCGACCTCGGAACCATCAGGATCGAGTCCAGCGAGGCACAGGGCCTGCTTGGGAATGCCGAGATCACCGAACAGGAGATCGAGAACCGGAACCCGGCGACCGCAAAGGACATCTTTACCGGGGAGTCTTCGGTCACCGCAGGTGGCGGCGCGGCGATTGCCCAGAAGATCTTCGTCAACGGTGTCGAAGAAAGCCTGCTGTCGGTAACCATCGACGGCGCCCGGCAGAACAAGGGCGCGTTCCACCATACCGGCAACGTTCTGCTGGATCCTGCGCTGTTGAAGTCGGTCGCAGTCAGCGAAGGCCTTGCCTCCGCAGACGCAGGCCAGGGTGCGTTGGGTGGATCGCTGGCCTACACCACCAAGGACGCGCGCGATCTCCTGGAACCGGGCGAGGCGCTCGGCGGCTTGGCCAGCCTTACCATCGGCGACAATGGCGCAGGTTTTCGCGGGTCCCTTACGCTGTTCGGTCAACACGAGGGTTTCGAGTGGTTGCTCAGCGGGACGCGCCAGTCTGGTGACGACTACGAGGATGGCGATGGCACAACGATCATCGGCACAGGAGCCGACCTTACAGATTTCAACGTGAAAACGGCCTATACGACGGACAGCGGCAACCGCCTGTCATTCTCGGCCTCGCAAACCGAGGACACCGGATTGCGGGCCTCGCAGAGCGGCTTTATCCGCCCGGATTTTGCAGACGTCATCGGCCGGGATACCGAGCTTTTGCCCGGTTACGCGCAGCGCAGTTCCTATACGCTGACCTATACTGATGAGACGCCACATGGATGGATCGCCCCAACCCTGCAGCTGAGCTACAACGAACAGGAAGTCGATGTCGGCGAGGTCGAAGGCACCAATACCAGCCTGTCGGGGATAGCGAAGAACGAGTTCGCACTGACGAACGGCACGCTGACTGCCGGCGTGGACTTCTATGACGAACACGCCGAAAGCCTTGCGAACGCCGGAACCTCGGGCGAGGAAGCGCTGACCGACGTCGGTGTCTTTGCGCAGATGCGGCAGAACCTGACCAATCGAATCTCGGTCAGCTACGGCGCGCGCTACGACTATCAGTGGTTCGACGGTGCCAATGGCGAAGCGTTCAATGCCGGAGGGGTCAGCGCAAATGGCTCGGTCGATTTCATCTTGACGGATAACTGGACCATCAATGCCGGCCTTGCATCGACCTGGGGCGGGTACGAGTTGGGCGAGGCATCGTTGGTCAACTACGGTACGCCGTGGACCTACGATGGCTTCACCACCTCACGAGCCAATGCCGCGCGGGTCGGTTTGCGCTATGAAAACGGTGCCTGGGAGGCGAGTGGTGCACTGTTCTACACCGAGATCGAGGACATCAACGCCGTGCTGCCCTCTGGCGGTGACCGGGGCGCGACCACCGACCTTGTCTCGCAGGGTGTCGATGCCTCGCTGGGCTATAACGCGGCGCGCGGGTTCGCCAGGGTGAACTACACCTATGCGGACGTCGAGATGGACGGCGAGGCGATTGGATCGACCTCGTACTATCTTGGTCGTCCGATGGGGCATATCTTCGGGCTCGAGGCAGGTTACGACATCACAACTGCGTGGCGGGTCGGCGGCACGGCCGAGATCGCACTGAAGAACACCGAAGCGGCGGTCGATTTGCCGGGCTATGAGGTGTTCAACCTCTACACCACTTGGACGCCCGAGTCCCACGATCAACTTCAGGTGCGGTTGGATGTCAGGAACCTATTCGACGAGACTTACGCAAGCCGCAGTTCGGATGGGATCGACTTTGCCGGTGTCGTACCGCTGACAGAACCAGGCAGGACGTTGTCCCTTACCGCCACCATGCGGTTCTGAGGAATGCCTTCGCAGCCCGGCGCACTTGGATCGCCGGGCTGCAGGGAGTTACTGTCTCGGCCTCCTCCACGAGAGGATTCTGCCCTCGATCATCACCTCCCGGCACGTCCCGTCAGATGTTCTGGTGTCTCCGGTTCCAGTGGAGCGACCTTGCCCTGTCGCGTTTCCGCGCCAGTCTTTGGGCTTGTCCCTGCGTGATCGGGGCGCTCGACAGGGGATGAGACATGGCGAGGAAATCTGACGCCCTGCGGATTGCGGTGGTGGGGATAGGGCCGCGGGGGCTGGGCGCGCTCGAGGCACTCGCCGCCCGGTGTAGCGACGTAGACCTCTGCCCGGCGGTCGAAGTGTTCGACCCAACCGAATGTCCCGGAGCGGGCCCCAACTTCGATCCTTCGCAAGACCCGCTGTGCCTGCTGAACATTCCTTTGCGTAGTATTGATATCGGTGCACCCGGATATCCGGGTGCCCCAACTGGCGGTTTTGCTCACCTGGTTTCCGGATTGACCGGCGACGACTTCCCGTCGCGCGCGACCTTTGGGGGGCACCTGACGGCGCGTTTCGCGGTGCTGGCGGAATCGTCGAATATCAGCATTGCCCGGCGGCGCGAAAATGTCTGTCGGATAGAGTACGCCGATGATGGATGGTGGCTCTGGGGGCGCGCCGAACGGTTCGGTCCGTTCGACGAGGTTCTGCTGACACAGGGGCAGCCATCAACCGGCCCGGATCCGCAACTGGCACGCTGGATGGAGCACGCCCTGACACACGGGTTGGACCTGGTCCCAGCGTATCCGGACCATCGCTTGCTGAAATTGGCCAGAAGCTGGGCGGGCCGGTCGGTCGCAATAAGGGGGCTGGGTCTGTCGACACTGGACGTGTTGCGCCTGCTGACCAGTGGCCTTGGCGGCCATTTTGCAGACGGTCGGTATCATCCGTCGGGGGCCGAACCATCGCGGATCCTGCCGTTCTCGCTGGATGGTCGTCCACCAGCACCCAAGCCGGCGACGGCGGTGCTGGATGCAATGTTCGATCCTGAACCGGACGAAACCCGAAGCTTCGAAAGTGCGCTGACGGCTGCGATGGCCGAGCCGGCAGACCATGCTCTTCGGCGGATCTGCGCGGCTGTCATCCGGGCTGCGGCGCGCATCTGGCGTTTGGCCGGTGGATCGGGAGCCGAAGCCGATATTGAGACGTGGCTGGAGATCGAGCGACAGGATCCCGGCGCGCAGGAAACCCGCACCGCGATCGAGACATTGCACGGCGACCTTGCCATGGCGCTGGGCTGGACCACGCCGTCCGAAGGGTATGTCGTCGGCCAGCTGTGGCGGAAGTGGCAAAATGAACTGCGACGCGGTTTCAACCCGGCACTAGCCGATCCGACGACGGCCGCCGCGCTGGTCCGGTTCGACGAGGGCCTGAAGCGCTTTTCCTATGGACCGCCTGTTTCCGCCGCGCAGGAAATGTCGATCCTGGTCGAGGCAGGCCTCGTGGACCTGTGCGCCGTGGCCGATCCCGACATCGTGCTGCATTCCGATGGCTGGCAACTGGTCGAGGATGACACGCAAGCGCGCGCCCACGCGATGGTCGACGCGGTGCTGCCCGGACCGGATCTGGACAGGGTTACAGACCCCCTGATGATCGACCTGCGTGACAAGGGGCTACTGACGCCGGTTGCCGAGGGGCTGGGAGCCAGGACCGCTTTCGATGGCCGCTTGGTCGGTCGGGGCGGCGATGCCCTTCCGGGACTGGCGCTTCTGGGGCGAATGGCATTGGGCAGCGTCATTGCGGTGGATTCGATCCACGATTGCTTCGGGGCGGCGGCGGACCGTTGGGCCATGGGAGTTGTCGGCAGGCTGACGGCCGAGGCGTGACCTGCAAGCCGCAGTCGCGGCGTTCGTATCACGCCGAATATCCCCTGTCGTATCTTCCGGCTAAGACGGCTCCAGACGCAACGGGGCAGGACGACATGAGACCGATCGGCCGGATTATCTTGAGCATGCTGCTTTCGTTCGCAGCGGTGCAGACGCAGGCGGCCGACTGGCCTTACAAACCACTCGGCTGGGGTGGGTTCGTGACCAATGACCGGCTTGGCGATGGTCGAGATCGCTGGCGCACGGGCAGTTACACGCTGAGTGTCGTGCTGGGACCCGAAGGGCTGAAACAGATCCCGGCGCAGGCGGGCAAGCTGATCGAGTTTCGGTTCCACGCCGAGGCTATCGCTCCCGACAACCTGGTGTCCCCGGCAGCCGATGACCGGCTGTTCGCGGGGATCCTGTCGTTTGGCGGACACACGCATTTTACCGCGTTCGGGGGCGAAGTGCGCGCCGGCGCGGATCTTGTCTGGACCGGACCCAGCACGGGGATCGACAGGTTCCAGTCGGACCTGCACCGTATCCTGGAAGGGCAGGCAACAGCCCTGCCGCGCAACCAGATCGACGACGGGCTGTATCCGACAGCCTCGGCCGAGTGGGGCCGGTCGGTGGATCTGGGGACCACTCTGCTCCGCGCGCGCCCCTTCGGCGAGGTACAGGTGGGATACGAGACGTTCGCCCGCGCGGGTATCGACGTCGAGATTGGTGCCTCGGGGCCGCTACTGGCGGCGCGCGATCCGGCCACCGGCTTTCGCTATCCGGCGCTGATGGGCAAGGGCGGCAAGGGCGTGATGCTGATGCTGGGTGCGGATGTCGCTGCGGTTGGCGACTCGGTCTTGATGCCCGCCAACGGCCCGGTGACTGCACGAACATTTCGGCACCGGGTACGGGCCGGGCTGCGGCTGGATGCCGGGCCGGGCTGGATCTTCGTCGGCAATGCCTGGCTGGGGCCGGAGTTCGAGGGCCAGGACGAAGGTCAGCGCGTTGGCGCGATCACGATGAACCTGCGCTTCTGAGGGGCTGCGCCTATGGCCCGGAAACGCGCGTTGACTTCCTGTCATCCGACTGTATAACGCCCGGGTTTCCGGGGTCTGCCGACCACGGGGCATTTGGTGTTTGTGGCCTCCGCAAGGAGATGCCTGTCGGCCGGGCCCGATTCGGGGCGAGGCAAAGGAAAGCACCTTTCACGAATGATGAAAGGATCCAGACGTGACCAAACGCACGGCTGCCAAATACAAAATCGACCGCCGCATGGGCGAAAACATCTGGGGTCGCCCCAAGTCGCCCGTCAACCGGCGTGAGTACGGCCCGGGCCAGCACGGCCAGCGCCGTAAGGGCAAGATGTCGGATTTCGGCCTTCAGCTGCGCGCCAAGCAGAAGCTGAAAGGCTACTACGGCGACATCACCGAGAAGCAGTTCCGCCGCATCTACGCCGAAGCCGAGCGGATCAAGGGCGACACCGGTGAGAACCTTATCGGCCTGCTGGAGCGCCGCCTGGACGCCGTCGTCTACCGCGCCAAATTCGTGCCGACCGTTTTCGCCGCGCGTCAGTTCGTGAACCACGGCCACGTCAAGGTGAACGGCCAGCGCGTCAACATTCCGTCCTACCGCGTGAAGGAAGGCGACGTGATTGAAGTGCGTGACCGCTCCAAGCAGCTGGCTGTCGTGCTCGAGGCAGCTTCGCTGGCCGAGCGTGATGTTCCGGACTACATCTCGGTCGATCACAGCAAGATGACCGCCGAATTCACCCGCACCCCGACCCTGTCGGACGTGCCGTACCCGGTGATGATGGAACCGAACCTGGTCGTCGAATTCTACGCCAAGAACTGATCCGGCGCCGGCTTCGGCCGGCCTGTCGAATTCGGAACGCCCCGTGGCCGGAAGGCCCGGGGCGTTTGCATTTTCGGTGGGAAGGTGCGGCGCCTCCGGTCCGCGCTGTCACCTAGAACAGACCGTTGTCGTTCGCCGAAGTGCCCGTGATGACTTGAAGCACATCCCAATGCTCGACGATCTTGCCGTTGGCGTCGAAGCGGAAGATGTCCATGCCCGCGTAGTCGTCGCTGCCGGGCCAGACCTGATGACAGTGCAGAACGACCAGGTCGCCTTCGGCGATCACCCGTTTGAAGTGGGTCACCTTGCCCGGATATTCTGCGGCCATACGCTCGAAATAGGCGATGAACGCGTCTTTGCCGTCCGCGACATGCGGGTTGTGCTGGATGTACTCATCCCCTGCATAGCGTTCGATTGCCTCGCGCGGTTTGCACTGATTGAACATCAGGTCGTAGAAGGCGACGGCGTTGGTCTTGTTCAGCTCTGTCTGGGCGGTCATCGCAATCTCCATGTTCGCATGGCTGGGGGGATAGGTTGTTCGCCACCGCCAGTCCATGTCCGTTGCGATTGGTGCCTAGCGTCTGACCCAGACTTCGACCCGGCGATTCAGGCTACGCCCACTTTCCTCTGCAAAACAGCCGACGGGTTTGAGATCCGCGAACCCCTTGCTTTGGATCCGGAGTCGGCGGAGCGCCGCTGCATCCACTTGTTCGGCCAGCGCGCTCAACACGATATCCGCACGGAACTGGGATCGCCGCAGCCGTTCGTCGAACGTCCCCGTACTGTTGGTGAAGCCGACGAAGGCCACGTCGGTCCCGGTGGGCAAGCGGCGCAGGTAATTCCCCAGGCGCTCCAACTCCAGGGCAGAACCCGGGGCAAGGGCCAAGGGCTCGTCCGGGTCGAAGCGGAAGGTGGCCGACAGCCGGTCCCATTCCAGCATGTCGATATAGAGTTCGCGCAGCAGGTTGACCTGCCGCTCGTCGGGCGAAATGTCGATGGCCGCGCGGACCGGAACTGATGCCGCCAGTTGGTCATGGCGCAACATGGCCATATCAAGCAGCCCGAGTTGATGCAGGGTGTCGGCGGCTTGTGCGGACGCAGCATACCGCCGAAACGCCCCGGCGTGGCCTTCGGTGGTGTCGTCCGGTCCGAACAGGGTCAGTCGGTGGTGCAGTGGGTATTCGCCAGTCATGGCCGAGAATGCACCGGGATCAGGCGTCAGCCCGCAGGCGACGGTGATGCCGACCGGTTTGGCCTGCCCAGCCCCTTCAAGTCCGACAAAACCGATGGCGCCCGGCGTCTCGGCCACTTCGTCCGCGACAGCTTCGTCATCGGCAAGGATGCGACTGTCGTTGTCGATGGCAAGCGATCCGCCGGCCAGAAAACGCTCTCGCAGGATTGCCCCGATCAGCCCGCTTTGCGGTTGGGCGACGATGCGTACCCGCAGGTTGGAGCCGCCCAGCATTGACCAGTTGTCGATCTTGCCGGTCAGCAGCGCCGAGACTTCTTCGGGGGTCAGATTGTCGATCCTGTTGCGCGGATGGACGATCAGCTGCACCCCCTGCAGGCCGATGGTCGTGGCGATACCTGCATCTTGCAGGCGCGCGATGACCTCTGCGTCCGTATTCCCGGTGCGCAGGCCGACGGGGGGGATGGCGGTGATAGCCAGGTCGCCCCCAAGTGTCGAGGAGAGCGGACTGGCACCAGACAGGTCGCGCACCTCGGCGCTGAACAGCGGCGGTTCGTCGGTTGTGGTCAGCCCACGCCAGAGCGTGCCCCCGGGAATGTCCTGTACCGCTGCAACGCCGCCCAGACTGTTTGCATATCCTTCCACGAGGCTCGACGCGGCCCGTGCACCCAACCGGTCTGCGCCGACGATCGTGAACGTGTCATTCGTCCGTTCGGTTTGGGTCCGGGGGCAGGCATCGCCGATGCAGCGCACCCGGTCCGCCGCGATCGAGACCGTGCCGAACATGGTTTCCAGCGTGTAGGCATCGTCCTGAAAGGACGTCAGCCGACCCGTCAGGTCGACTGCGCCGGATGGGCTGACCAGCGTTACCGTTTGCGCGGAAGTAGCCGGTGCTACCACCAGCGTGCCCGCCGCCGCCAGCAGCAGGGCGCGAAACACTTTAGCGCAGGAGACGGATCGATTGTTGCCGGCAGACATGTGTCCTTGCCCTGTGACTGGAGCGGATCCCGCTACCCCCGTGATATGATTGTGAATTTTGGCGGAATTTGGACCT
>JBFHFG010000009.1:0-15524 GCA_041583815.1 Halovulum sp. | reverse complement strand
TCGTCTACCTGACGCCGGGGCTGGACCTGCCCTTCTGGCGCTACCTATCCAAAGGGGTCGAGAAAGTCGCTACCGCCGAAGGTTATGGCTTTCAAGCGCTCGACTCGCACAACGATGCGCAGCGGCAGCTTCAGAATGCGCAGGATGCCATCGCGCGTGGCGTCGCCGGGATCGTCCTGTCGCCCACCGACAGCTCGACCGCGCCCAGCGTTCTCTCTCTGGCCGAGAAAGCCGGGATTCCGGTCGTGATCGCGGATATCGGCACCAACAGCGGCGAGTATGTCTCGTTCATCATATCGGACAACTACGAAGGCGCCCACGGCACGGGCGAGGCGCTGGCCGCTGCGATGCAGGCAAAAGGCTGGGAAGACGGCTCGGTCGGGATCGTCGCGATCAGCCAGGCGCGTCTGAATGGCCAGGCCCGGACCAAGGGCTTCAAGGACGCGATGACCGCTGGCGGGATCGAGAAGGAGGCCGGCCTGCAGCAGATGCAGTCCTACACCGCCGACGAAACCTTCCGCTTTACGCAGGACATGCTGACGGCGAACCCGGACATGCGGGGCCTGTTCGTGCAGACCGACCAGCCCGCGATTGGTGCGTTGCGCGCCATCAAGGCCGCACGTCGGCAGGGTGAAGTGTTCGTCGCGGCCTTCGACGGCATCCCGGAATTCGTCCCGCTTCTGCAATCGGGCGATATCGTCGCCTCGGGGATGCAGCAGCCGCACCTGATGGGCGAGGAATCCGCCAAGGCGTTGTTCGAGCACCTGAACGGCGGCACCCCTGAAAAGGAAATCCTCGTGCCGATCGTCGTGGTGACCGACAAGAACATCGAAGAGATGCTGCCGACCATCTCGGAAACGGTGTTCGCGGGCGAGCTTGGCGACAGCTGACCTCGAAGCTGCTGTTCCGGCGCCGGGCATCCTCGGCGCCGGTCCAATCCAGGGAGAGACATGATGACAACTCCGGTGTCCGCACCGGATACCGCACCTGCGCTTGAAGCCAGGTAGGTCTCCAAGCGTTTCGGAAGCACCCAGGCCCTGTCGGACGCCAGCCTCGAAGTGCGCTCGGGCGAGGTACACGGCCTGCTGGGCGCCAACGGTGCGGGAAAATCGACGCTGTCGCGGATCATCTGCGGCCATATTACCCGGAACTCCGGAGACCTGTTGTATCGTGGTGAGATCCTGTCGCCGCGATCCACGCGCGATGCGCTGAATTCGGGTATCGCGCTTGTCGCGCAGGAAACCAGCCTGGCGCCGGACCTGTCGGTACTGGAAAACATCTTCCTGCCCGAACTGGGTCGTCCCGGGCGGTTGTCGTTTCGGGACATGCGCCGCCGGGCAAGCGAGATCCTTTCGCGGCTGGGGCGCGACCACGCCCTGCCGCTCGATCAGGAGGTGCGCACCCTCTCTGCGGCGCAACGCCAGCTGGTCGAAATCGCCAAGGCGCTGGCGCTGAACGCCGACCTGATGATCTTTGACGAGCCGACCGCGTCCCTGTCCCCGACAGAGGTGGACCGACTGTTCGACATAATCGCCCGGCTGCGCGACCAGGGTCATGCGCTTATCTTCGTCTCGCACCGGCTGGAGGAGGTTTTCTCGATCACCGATCGCGTCACCATCCTGCGTGAAGGCAGAACCGTGGCTGCCAGCCTTGAAACCGCAAGCCTGACGCAGGCCGATATCATCCGCCACATGGTCGGGCGCGAACTGGGGGCGATCTATGCCACGCCCGGACTGGACCGTGCCGGTGGCACGCCCGAACCGGTGCTGGAGGTGCAGAACCTGTCCGCCCGCCCCATTGTCCGCGATGTCAGCTTCACCGTGCACAAGGGCGAGATCCTTGGGATTGGCGGCCTTGTCGGTGCTGGCCGGTCCGAGGCGATGGAGGCGCTGTTCGCCATGCGCCCGCGCGACGGCGGCAGCGTTCGGCTAAAGGGCAAGGAGATCGCCATCCGCAAGCCCGTTGACGCCATTCGGCGCGGCATCGGCTTCGTGGCCGAGGATCGCCGCGCGCAGAACATCGTGCCCGACCTTACCGTGAAGGAAAACCTGATGCTGGCCCATATCGGCCGGCACCGGGGTTTCGGCCTGGCCTATGGCCAGCGGCAGGCAAAGGTCGCGGAGCTGCTGTCCAGCCTCGGCCTGCCCGCCGACAGGATGGACGCCAGCCTTCTGAACTTCTCGGGCGGGATGCAACAGAAGGTCATCATAGCCCGCTGGCTGCTGATCGACCCCGAGGTGCTGATCCTCGACGAACCGACCAAGGGTGTCGATATCGGAACCCGCAGCGCGATCTACCAGATCCTGCGCGACATTGCCGATCAGGGCGTCGCCGTCGTGGTGATCTCGTCCGATTTCGAGGAACTGCTGGGCGTGACCGAGCGGGTGGTCGTGATGAGCGACGGGATCACCATCGCCGACCTGCCGACCAGTATCCTGACCGAGGAAAAGCTGACGATGTTGGCCGCCCCGCGCACCTCGACAGAGCGTAACCGCGTGCTTCTGAACGCCCTGGCGCAGGAGCATGGCGTCTTCGCCTGGTGGGCCTTGCTGGAGGATCAATCGCTGATCTGCCTTGGCACGGCCTCCGCGCCGGGTGCCCCGGATCTGGGCCTGCGCGCCGGGGAGGCGCGAGAGAACTCCGATACCCTCATTCCCGCCGCGTTGGCGGCCCGTAAGGCCGGGCATATCGCGGATGGCCACCTCAAGACGCTGATGGTGCCCCTGCGCAATGCACGCGGCCATGACCTCGGCTGGATCGGCTTGACCTCGGGGTCTGATACCGCCCTGCCGGACGCCGCAACGATCGAAGCGCGTGTCCGCGCCCTGACCAGCGACAGCGAAGACATTCCCGAAGGAGACGCCGCATGAGCGACACGTCCGCAATTCGCCCGTCCGGGCTGAGCCGCCTGGTTCGAAGCCTTGAAGTCCGGATGCTGGGCCTGGCCCTGATCATCGCTGTGGGGCTGTCGCTGATGTCGCCCTATTTTCTGACGCAGAACAACATCTTCAACATCCTCGACCAGTCCGTGGTGATCGGTATCGTCGCCGTCGGAATGACCTTCGTCATCCTGACCGGTGGCATCGACCTTTCGGTCGGTTCCGTCGCCGGTCTGACCGGCATCATCCTGGGCCTCGCGCTTCAGACCATGCCCATTCCGGTGGCCATACTGGCGGCGCTGGCCTCGGGCGCGTTTATTGGCCTGTTGTCGGGGGTGCTGGTGGCGGTCTTCGGGCTTGCGCCCTTCGTGGTCACGCTGGGGATGATGGCGATCGCGCGCAGCCTGGCCTACATCTTTTCCGGTCAGACGGCTATTTCCGGCATTCCCGACGCGCTTTCGAACATTGTCTATACGTCGGTGCTCGGCGTACCCGCGAACGTGGTGTTTCTGGTCGTGCTCTACCTCGTGGCATGGGCCTACCTGACATACACCAAGGGCGGGCGCACGATATACGCGGTCGGGTCCAACAAGGAGGCCGCGCGCGCCGCCGGGCTGAACGTGCTGCTATACTCGGTCATTCCCTACGTGATTTCGGGCGCGCTGGCGGCTGCGGCGATCACGTTCTCGATTGCACAGATCCTGTCGGCGGACCCGCTGGCGGGCAACCAGATGGAACTGGACGCCATCGCGGCGGTGGTGATCGGCGGGGCCAGCCTGTACGGCGGCCGGGGGTCGATCATCGGCACCCTGATCGGTGTCCTGATCATGGTGATGATCCGCAACGGGCTGAACCTGATGGGCGTGTCGCCCTTCTGGCAGGGCACGGCCATCGGGTCGATCATCATCCTCGCGCTGCTGGCCGAGCGGCTGTTCAACTGGCGCTCGGCGCGCTGATCGACAGACAGATACAGGGGGAAAGACCATGACCACGCAGCCATCCCGCGCCGTTCGGCTTTACGGCACCGAAGAAGAGGTTGCACAGCCCCGCCTGTTGAAGGCGGGCGCGCTGACCGCCGAGCTGGAGGCGGGCAACTTGCGCTACATCCGCTATGCCGGATCCGAAGTGCTGCGCGCAGTATCCTACATCGTGCGCGACAAGGATTGGGGAACCTACAACCCCGAAATTACGGATCTGAAAATCGACGAAGGGCCTGACAGATTTTCCGTCACCTATCGCGCCCGTGCGGCAGATGCCGAACAGGCGTTTTCCTACCAGGCGCGGATCGAAGGCCGGGCCGACGGAACGCTGGTTTTCGAGGGCACCGGTGCGGCCGACAGCCCGTTCATGACCAACCGGACCGGTTTTGTCATTCTGCACCCCATCGCCGGAGTCTCGGGCGCGCCGGTAACGATCACCCATGTGGACGGAACCACCGTCGAGGGCCGGTTCCCGGAACTGATCGACCCGCTGCAACCGATGATGGACCTGCGCGCGCTGGCCCACGTGTCCCCCGCTGGCCACCGCGTCACCTGCCTGATGGAAGGCGACACGTTCGAGATGGAGGACCAGCGCAACTGGACCGACGCTTCGTACAAGACCTACGTCCGCCCGCTTGCCCTGCCCTGGCCCTACCAGCTGCACCCGGGCGAAGTGCTGAACCAGAAGATCACCGTGACCGTTGAAGGCGCCACAGGCGCAACCGAAACCGGGGGCGCGGTCGAGATTTCGGTCGGCGATGAAATCGGGGCGGTCCCTGCCCTGGGCATGGGGTTGGACCCGGAAGATGCCACGGCAGCGCTTTCGGTTGCCGATCCGCTGAAAAACCTGGGGCTGTCGCACCTGATCTGTCACTACGATCCGCGACGGGGCCACGGCGCCGAGACGCTGAAGTCACAGCTTGCCGTGGCCGAGTTGATGGGGGCCGAACCCTGGCTCGAGGCGATCATCCAGCAGGTCGACGGCTTCGCCGATGAAATCGCAGCCCTGGGCCGGGCCGTCGCCGACCTAGGCGCGCCGTTCAGCACCGTTCTGTTGTCCCCTGCCCCGGACCTGAAATGTACGTTGCCGGGTAGTGTATGGCCCGAGACCCCGGATGCCGCCGCGATGGCGGAGGCTGCACGCACGGCGTTTCCGGGCAAGAGGATCGGCGGCGGGATGTTCAGCTATTTCACGGAGCTGAACCGCAAACGCCCCCCGGTGGACAGCCTGGATCTGGTCAGCTTCACCACCTCGGCCATGGTGCACGCGGGCGACGACCGGTCGGTGATCGAAACCATCGAAGCATTGCCTGCCATCGCACAAAGCGCGGCTGCCATCGCCGCGCCACTGCCCTATGCTGTCGGCCCCTCGGCCATGGGGATGCGCGCCAACCCCTACGGCGCGGCACCGAAGGACAACCCGGACAACATCCGCCAGGCGATGAACTTCAACGACCCGCGCCAGCGCGGCCTTCTTGGGGCGGCGTGGACGGTGGCGTATTTCGCGCAGTTTGCCCTAGGCGGCGCCGAAGCCGTCGCACTTGGCGCGCCGGTCGGTGCTTTCGGCGCGATCCATGCTCCGACCTCATTTCCGCAGCCGTGGTATCAGGAGAACGGCGGGTTTTATCCGCTCTACCATCCGCTGCGCGGCCTTGCGCGGCTGAACGGCAAACGGATGCGCGCGGTTGAAAGCGCGGACCCGGCACGCATCGCCGGTTTCGCGGCCGGAACATCGGCGTCGGGTGAGCTCTGGCTCGTCAACCTCACGTCGGCGCCGGTCATCATCCGCCTGCCCAAGGGAACGAACGGCATCGCGATGCTATCCGCCGACACCTTTACCGAGGCTGCAACGGAATCCGCATTCCTCGACCGGGCCACAGCCGCAGAAGACATGCTGATCGAACTGGATGCCTATGCGGTGCTGCGCGCCACAGGCACCTTCTGACACAATTCAAAGGACAGGATCCCATGCACATACTCATCATTGGCGCTGCCGGCATGGTCGGGCGCAAGCTGACGGACAAGCTGGTCGCGGAGGGCACGCTCGGCGGGAAAGCCATCACTGCACTCAGTCTTGTCGACGTGATCGAGCCGGCCACCCCTGCCGATTTTGCAGGGCCCTGCACCTGCACCGCCATGGATATATCCGACCCGAGCGCGGCCGACAGGATGATCGACCAGCGGCCCGACGTGATCTTTCACCTGGCCGCTATCGTCTCGGGCGAAGCCGAAGTCGAGTTCGAGAAGGGCTATGCCATCAACCTTGACGGTACCCGGTATCTTTTCGAGGCGATCCGCATCGCGCATGACGCCGAGGGCTATACGCCGCGCGTGGTGTTCACGTCGTCCATCGCGGTCTTCGGGGCCCCCTTCCCCGAGAAGATCGACGACGAGTTCCTCTGCGCTCCGCTGACCAGCTATGGCGTGCAGAAGGCGGTCGGAGAGTTGCTGCTTTCGGACTATTCCCGGAAAGGCTACCTGGACGGGATAGGCATTCGCCTGCCGACGATCTGCGTTCGTCCGGGAAAACCGAACAAGGCTGCCTCGGGCTTTTTCTCGAACATCCTGCGTGAGCCGCTCGTCGGCAAGGAAGCCATCCTGCCGGTGCCCGATGATGTGCGGCACTGGCACGCCAGCCCGCGCGCGGCGATCGGCTTCCTGATCCATGCCGCGACCATGGACCTGTCGTTGCTGGGCGCGCGGCGCGTTCTGTCGATGCCCGGCCTGTCCGCGACGGTCGCCGAGCAGATCGAGGCGCTGCGAAAGGTTGCCGGGGACAAGGCCGTCGCCCTGATCCGGCGCGAACCCGACCCGGCGATCATGTCCATAGTTGCAGGTTGGCCGCGCGATTTCGATCCGGCGCGCGCGTTGAAACTTGGCTTCGATGCGGATTCCTCGTTCGAGGAGATCATCCGGATCCACATCGAGGATGAGCTTGGCGGGAAACTGTAGCGCCCCGAACATCTGGTGATGGGGTCTGGTGGAGATCCGGGCCGGAGAGGGTGAGGACCCCGTTCGGCCCCGATCTGTTCGGAAGAACGTCTACCGCCTTTCAGCCGGATCATTGGGCATTCTCAATTGCGCCCAAGTAGGTGCAACCAAGGCGTGAAGAACCCGCCATCCTTATGCGCGGTGATCGTTGGGATGGACAAGGCAGCATGGGCCCTGCCTTGTCACCATCGCGCAACCAGCAGAAAAACTTATATGATTATCACGCGACCATTCTGAAATGCCGTGATGAAATCGGCGGCATTTCCGCGCTTTATCTGGAATAACCACGCACATTACCAGTTGATTATTTGACACCGAAAGACCGCCTGCTGTCCGCTTGGTTCATCTGATCCGACCTCTTCTCCCCGTCAGGGGCAACGCCACGACAGGCGTCCGGCTCTTCGGAACGAGCTGGGGAAGGCCGGGCTTCCAACGGGCAAGCAGGGAGACCTTTCCATGTCCTTTCGCACGATGTCGATGATGAAGACCGCGCTCGCCGCCAGCGCATTCGGGGCATTTCTGTCGGTGCCCGCGGCTGCCCAGCAACTGGACGAGGTCGCTTTCCAGACCGACTGGATACCTTCGGGCGAGCACGCCATGTATTACGGCGGCTGGTCGAAAGGGATCTTCGAAAAGCACGGGATCGACGTGACGATCACCCGTGGATACGGCTCGGGCGACACCGTCACCAAGCTTGCATCCGGCGGGTTCGACTTCGGGGTCGCAGACATTGGTGCAGTTCTGGCGGGCCGAGCGCGTGCCGATATGCCGGTGAAGACGATCTCGATCCTTTATACCCATTCGCCGCATTCGCTGTTCGTCCTGGAAAGTTCTGGCATCACCGATTTCAAGGGTCTTGAGGGCAAGAAGATCGGCATCACCCCCGGGAACAGCCACCGGCTCTATTTCCCGAAGGTCGCCGAGCGTGCGGGAACTGATCCCGCCAAGATCATGTGGGTCAACACCGACGGCGCGGCGATGGCGCCCCTGCTGATCCAGAAGCGGATCGACGCTGCGCCCTTCTACTCGATCCATCACTACTACCAGAACAAGGCGGCGCAGGAGGCTGGCGAAGCGATCAAGGTCCTGCCCTTCGAAGAAGTCGGTTTCGCGATCTACGCAGCCTCGATCGTGACCAGCGACAAGCTACTGGAAGAGAACCCCGACCTTGTCCGACGCTTCGTTGCCGCTATCCATGAGACCTTCACCTGGGCGAAGGACAACCCCGAGGAAACCTGCACGCTCCACGTGGAGCGTGTGCCCGAAGTCGCCATGGACGATTGCTTGGGCAGCCTTGAGGCAACGCTCGGCTTTGTCTTCAACGACCATTCGGAAGCCACCGGCCTGGGCAACTACGATCCCGAACGCCTAGCGTTCACGTGGGACGTCGTTGCGGAAGCGCAGGAACTCGACCCCGCGTGGGATCCGACGAACGCGATCGACACCAGCCTCGCGGACTAAGACCCGCACGAAGATGGCGGCGCGCGCATGACTTGTGCGGCCGCCGTCACTTTCGTCAGAACCAACCAGGAACCGATTTGATGATTTCGATACGCGATGTCTCCCGCCGGTTCGAAAGCAGCGACGGCAGCACCATCCAGGCGCTCGATACGGTCAGCCTCGACATCCGCAAGCACGAGTTCGTCTCTCTCGTGGGGCCGTCGGGCTGCGGAAAGTCCACCCTGCTTCGCCTGGTTTCCGGATTGATGCCCCCGTCCTCGGGCGAGATCAGCATTGCCGGGGACCCTGTGCGCGAACCAAGGGTGGACACGGGTCTGGTGTTCCAAAGCCCGACACTGCTGCCCTGGGCCAGCATAGAAGAGAACCTGCTGTTCCCCCTCAGAATGCTCCGCCGCCCGGTAGACGATGCCGCGCGTCAGACCGCAGCCGAACTGCTCGAACTGGTCGGGCTCGGTGGATACGCCGGCAAGCGCCCGTCCGAGCTGTCGGGCGGCATGCAGCAGCGCGCGGCAATCTGCCGGGCATTGATGCACGATCCGGAAACCCTGCTCATGGACGAGCCTTTCGGGGCTCTCGACGCCCTGACGCGCGAGGAAATGAGCCTGGAACTG
Source organism: Halovulum sp. (assembly GCA_041583815.1). GTDB lineage: Bacteria > Pseudomonadota > Alphaproteobacteria > Rhodobacterales > Rhodobacteraceae > Halovulum. The sequence goes on along the minus strand of JBFHFG010000009.1, from coordinate 6,602 downwards.
CTGCGCATCTGCGCGGAGCGGCCGAAGACGGTGATTTTCGTGACCCACTCGATCTCCGAAGCGGTGCTGCTGTCGGACCGGGTGGTCGTGATGAGTGCGCGACCCGGGCGCGTGCAGGCGGTGATCGATGTGCCTCTGCCCCGGCCCCGAACTTTTGAAATGGAGCGGAGCAATGATTTCCAAGACCGCGTCGAACACATCCGCGACCTCATTTTCTCCAAGCGGGCCGCGGCCTGACAGGATGGCCCGGCAAGCACTTCTCATGCTCGCGCAATCGGCGGCGGTGCCGGTATTGTGCCTAGTCGGCCTTTTCATCCTATGGGAGGCCGTGGTGGTGATCTTCCAGCTGCCGGTGTTCCTGCTGCCGGCGCCGTCTGTCATCTGGACGGCGACGACCGAGCACTTCGGAACGCTGATGGGCCATACTGTCGTGACCTTCCGGACCGTCATGTACGGGTTCATCGTGTCGGTGGCGATCAGCCTGCCGCTTGCGGTCGCGATCACCTCGTCGCAATGGGTCGCGAACGTGATCTACCCGATGCTGGTTCTTACCCAGTCGATCCCCAAGGTTGCACTTGCCCCGATCCTGGTGATCGCGCTTGGCGCAAACGAGCTGCCGCGCATCGTGGTGACATTTCTCGTGGCGTTCTTCCCGCTGGTGATCGCCGTTGCCACCGGGCTGATGGCCGCGCCGCGCGAACTGATCGAACTGGGCCGATCCTATCGCGGATCGACCTGGCAGGTCCTGGTACGGATCAAGCTGCCCTACGCGGTGCCGATGATCTTCTCGGGGCTCAAGGTCGCGATCACCCTGTCCGTCGTGGGGGCCGTCGTAGGAGAATTCGTAAACGCCGATGCCGGTCTTGGCTATTTCATCGTGACCTCGACCGCATTCTTCGAGACGCCGCTGGCCTTTTCGGCGCTCATCATCCTGTCGTTCATGGGCGTCCTGCTGTTCCAGCTGGTCTGCATCGCCGAACGGCGGCTGTTCCCGTGGTCGCCCGGCGCCGGCGCCCGGATCATTGCGTGAAGGACCCCACAATGAACGACATGAAGATCATTCGCGGGGGACGGCTTGTCGACATCGACAGGCACGACGCGCCCTTCACGGACATCCTGCTTCGCGGCGACGAGATCCTTGAAACCGGCGCCCCGGGCCTTGCCGTCCCGCCCGATGCAGAGGTGATCGACGCCACCGGCTACCTGATGCACGCGGGCCTCGTGAACGGCCATACCCATGGGCATGGCAACCTGGCGAAAGGCATGGGGGATCGCTGGTCGCTGGAGCTGTTGCTGACCGCGGGTCCCTGGATCTCCGGCGGGCGCGAGCTTGAGGACAAGCGCCTTACCACGGCCATCGGTGCTGTCGAGATGCTGCTCAAGGGATGCACCGCTGCCTATGATCTGACCTTCGAGTTTCCGGGGCCGACCCGCGAGGGGATGGCGGCTGCGGCGGACGCCTATGCGGAGGTCGGCATGCGCTGCGTGCTTGCACCAATGGTCGCCGACATCAGCTTTTTCGAGGCGATTCCGGGGCTTATGCAGGAATTGCCCGCACATCTGCAGGATGCTGTCGGCGGAATGAAGCTCTCGCCGGCCGAAACCACGCTCGCGGCGATCCGCGACGTGGTGGAAAACTGGGGCGCGGACCCCGAGATGGTGCGCCCCGCCGTGGCGCCGACGATCCCGCATCATTGCAGCGGCGGCTTCCTGACCGGGTGCCGCGACATCGCCCATGCCCACGGTATCGGCCTTCACAGCCACGTCGCCGAAAGCAAGGTTCAGGTGGTCGCGGGCCGCCGGCTCTATGGCAAGTCCTTGTTGGCCCACATGGACGACATGGGCCTTGTAGGTCCCGATTTTGTCGTCGCACATGGCGTCTGGCTTGACGATGACGACATGAAACGCCTTGCGGCCAAAGGAGGGCACGTGTCGCACAATGCCGGGTCAAACGCGATCCTCGGGAGCGGGATCGCCCATGCGCGGCGGATGCTGGAACTTGGCGTGAACCTTGCGATCGGCACCGACGGGGCCAATTGTTCCGACAATCAGAACATGTACGAGGCGATGCGCGCCGCGCTCTACATGAGCCACGTCCGCGGCCCGGACACGGAGCACTGGCTGGCGACTTCGGAAATCCTACGCGCCGCGACGGAAGGCGGTGCAAAGGCGCTGGGGCTCGAAAAGATCGGCCGCATCGCTCCGGGCTACAAGGCCGACATCGTTTTCCTCGACCTTGGGCATGTGAACTGGATCCCCTTCAACGATCCGGTCAACCAGATTGTCCAGACCGAGGACGGCAGCGGGGTTCGGCATGTCATGGTGGGCGGGCAGTTCGTGGTCCGCGACAGGGCGCCGGTTAACGTGGACATGGCCGCACTGGCCCGCGATGCCGAAGCCGCGCGCGCCCGGCTGGAATCTGTCAACGCGGAACGAAAAGCGCTTTTCGAGCAACTCTCGCCGGTGGTCTCAAGCTTCTGCCCCGGCCTGGCCAAGGAGCCATATCACATCCACAGGTACGGGGCACATTGACCAGGGTTACTGCAAATCAACATCTGCTCGGCAGGATTATCCCAGGCGCAACATCCGGGCCATCGTGCCGCCCAGAACGCCAGCCTCTTCAGCGGGGGCAAGATGGCCGTGACGCTGCAACACCTCCAGCGACTGCCGATAGGTCATATGCCGGGACGAGACCGGGAAATCTGATCCCCAGACCATTCGACCCGGAAACAGTTCGCGCATGAGTGTCTTGATCCATGTGAGGCCGGAATAAGGATAGTCATCCTCCGGCCCCGCAACATTCCCCAGCCCGGAGAGTTTGACAAAGACGTTGGGCTGCGCGGCGACCGCCTCGGCAAGTTCCCGGTCAGCCATGGTCGTACCGCTGCGAGGGCCGAAGAATGCGTGATGGTGCAACAGGATCGGCAGGCCGGGGTGGCGACGTGCGAGCTCACCGCAGGCCGGCAACTGGTGCGGCATCAGGGAAAGACTGGCGACAAGGCCCATGGTCTCGGCAAGGGTGAAGAAGGCGTCGCCTTCCTCCCCCAGCAGCCAACTGCCGTCTTCTTCTTCGGTCAGGTAGGTGGTGAAGCCCTTCATGCCCCAGCGATCGAGCGCCGCGCGAAGCCGGTCTTTGCTTCCCGGTCGCTGATAATCCGGGGACCAGCGGCATTCCAGGTCCGGGAAAACGGTCATTCGGCCGGGGAACCTTTCGGCAGCGTCGAAGGCATCGGCGGCGTTCGCCGGGTTGTCGCCAATGGCCGCGGCGATCACCACGGCATGATCCACACCGTTCTGATCCATGTGCCAGATCAACTGCTCTGCGCGGGCCCGGCTTTCGGGATCGGGCACGGGCGGCTGATAGGGCCACCTGTTCCAGATATGGCAATGCGCATCGACGATCATTCCGCGGCAACCGTTCGGGCCGTCGCGGCGCGGCGTTGGATTTCAGCGGCGGTGGTCGTTTCGGTGCGCTCATCCATCCAGCAGGCCGATGCGCGCAACGGGTCGGTATCGAACAGCGGCGGGCGCTGCGCCCGGCATTTCGCCATCACGTGCGGGCAGCGCGTCGCGAATGCGCAGCCCTGGTCGGGCATGTTGCTGACCTCGCCCGTATCGCTGCCATCGCCAAGGTTCCAGGGAATGTCCGGATCGGGTGATGGGACCGCCTCGATCAGGGCGCGGGTATATGGATGGCGGGGGCGATGGATGACATCTTCGGCGCTGCCGATTTCCATCACCTGACCGCCGTAAAGAACAAGGATCGTCTCGGCCACCTGGTAGGCCGTGGTCAGGTCATGGGTCACGTAGATCAGCGCGATCCCCTGCTCGCGGTTCAGCTTCCACAGAAGCTCGAGGATGGTCGAGCGCAGCGACGCATCCACCATGCTTACCGGTTCGTCCGCGATGATCACCGACGGCCGCAGGGCCAGGGCACGGGCGATCATGATCCGCTGTCGCTGTCCGCCTGAAAGCTGGTGGGGGTGCTTGCCTATGGTCTCTTGCGGGCGCAGGCCAACGGTCTCCATCGCCTGTTCGATCAGGTGGATAGCCTCGGCCTTCGACTGCGCCAGGCCGAAGGTGCGCAACGGCGTCACCAGCGGATGCTCGACCCGGTAGAACGGGTTGAAGACCTCGAACGGGTCCTGGAAGATCGCCTGGACATCCCGGCGGAACGCCTTGACCTCGTTGGGGCTCAGCGAGGACATCGCCCTGCCGTTGTACATCACCTCGCCCGACGTCGCGGGCTGGAAGCCCAGCAGAAGCCGGGTCAACGTGGTCTTGCCGCTGCCGCTTTCGCCCACCACTGCGGTGATCGAGGGGCTTTCCCCGCCCACTGTCAGGGACAGATCCTGCAGGGCGGCCTTCCGGATTCGCCCGCCCAGCCCCGAGGAGAATACGACGTCTACGTTCCGGGCTTCGATCGTGCTGGTCATGAAACTTCCTCGGCCAGGTGGCAGGCGGCCAGATGGCGCGGCTCTTCGGCATCCACCGGGCGCGGATCCGGGCGTTTGGTGCGGCAAATATCCGTCGCCATCGGGCATCGCGGATGAAACGGGCACCCTTCGAGCCGGGTCAACAGCGAAGGCCCCACGCCGGGGATTCCCTTGAAGGTTCCGCGCCGTTCGAAAGACGGCAGCGAGTCGATCAGCATCTTGGTGTAGGGGTGGCGCGGCTTGGCGAACAGTCGCCGCACCGGCCCGGTTTCCACCAACCGGCCCGCGTACATCACACCAAGATCGTCCACGAAATGCGCCATCAGTGCCATGTCGTGCCCGATCAGCAGGATCCCCGCGCCCAGTTCGCGCTGGACGCGGCCAAGGGTCGCCAGCACCTGTTTCTGAACCATCACGTCCAGCGCCGAGGTCGGCTCGTCCGCCAGGATCAGGTCCGGACCCAGCGCGATGGCCATGGCGATGCAGACCCGCTGCTTCATGCCGCCGGACAATTCGTGCGGATACCGGTCCTGGACGTTGGCCGACAGGCCGACCCGTTCCAGCAGGTCCCCTAGGATCGCCCGGCGCTCGCTGCGCCCGTGGCGGACACCGTGATCGTCGAAGATGTCGCCCATCTGCTCGCTGATCCGCAGAACGGGGTTCAGCGACGACATCGCCCCTTGCGGCACCATCGCCATGTCCGCGAAGCGCAGTTTACGATAGGCGGGATCGCTGAGCCCGGTCAGTTCGCGCCCGTCCAGGTCAATGGCCTCCGCCTCGATCCGCCCGCCCCGCAACAGGCGCATCAGCGCAAGCACGGTGGTGGATTTGCCCGAGCCGCTTTCGCCGACCAGCCCAAGCCGCCCGCCTTTTTTCAGCGAGAACGAAACGTCGTTGACCGCATAGGCCGGCCCCTTGGGGGTCACGTACTCGACGCTGAGGTTTCTTACATCCAACAGCATCATTACCTCGCAAGACGTTTGTTGACGGTGGAATCCAGCCCGATCGAGGTCAGCATCAGTCCGACGAAGATCAGCGAGATGATGAACACCGGCGGCATCCACCACCACCACATGCCGCGAACGATCGCCGCGTAGAACTGCGCCCAGTAGATCGTCATGCCCAGCGTCAGGTCATCCTGCGGCCCCAAGCCCAGGGCCTCCAGCCCGATGGTCGCCAGCATCGCCTGGCTGACGGTCATCACGAAGCTGGCGGCGATGAAGGTCAGCAGGTTCGGCAGCACTTCGACGAAGACCAGTTTCAGGCCGGACTGACCGTTCAGCCGTGCGATCTGGACATAGCCTCGCTCGCGCACCGACAGTGTCTGCGCCCGGATCGTGCGGGTCGCGATCATCCAACTGAGCGCGGCTACGATGACCGCCATGATCTCGACGGTCATCACGCGCACATTGGCCGCCACCAGCACCATGATCGCGATGCCGGGAATGGTCATCATCACGTCCGAGATGGTCCGGATCACCGCATCCACCCAGCCGCCGACAAAGCCGGAGACCAGCCCGAGCACCGTTCCGACACCCAGCGAGATCAGCCCGGCCAGCAACCCGATCTTCAGGGTTTGCGGCAATGCGTAGATGAGCACGGCGATCATGTCCCGCCCCTGCCCGTCCGTGCCCAGAAGAAACTCTGCCGAAGGCTTCTGTCTTGGAATGACAGCGCCGACTTCGGCCATCTTCGGGTCGGCGACCATCGGGCCGATGATGGCGGTCAGGATCAGCAGTACAAGGATGCCGAGCCCCCATCCGAGGAATGCATTCATCCGCATCAGCCACGCCTCCGCGCCGAGATCCTCGGATCGATCAGCGGATAGATCAGATCAAGAATGAATGTCGCCAGCGCCAGCGAGATCGACAGGAAGACAACGATACCCTGCACCACGAAATAGTCCTTTGCCTGGATCGCCTGGTACAGGCGAAAGCCGATACCGGGATACGAGAAGATCACCTCGACGAGGATCGCGCCGGAAACGATATGCCCGAGGGTAAGCGCCAGCTTGGTCAGCTGCGGCAGCATTGCACTGCGCATCCCGTAGCGGCGGAAGATGCGCTTGTCCTTCAGACCCTTGGCTTCGGCCAGCGCGATATGGTCCTCGCCCAGCGTGGATACCAGCATGCCCCGCATCCCCACGGCCCATGCCCCGGTTTCGGC